>JAAUPE010000133.1 GCA_012034595.1 Calothrix sp. CSU_2_0
CTGAGTCACTGACTGCTGACTACTGACTGCTGACACTGACCACTGACCACTGACCACTGACCACTGACTGCTCACTCTTCTCCAGCATGATAGGAACTACGAACTAAGGGAGCGGAACGAACATGATTAAATCCCATTTTTTTGCGATCGCACCAAATTCATCAAATTCTGCGGGAGTCCAATACTTCTGTACAGGCAAATGCTCCAACGATGGACGCATGTACTGACCAAGAGTAATGCGATCGCATCCCACCCGACGCAAATCTTCCATTGTCTGTAAAACTTCATCCTGGGTTTCTCCATGTCCCAACATCAAACCCGATTTAGTCGGAATTGTGCCATCTATATCTTTAACTGTTTGCAAAACAAAAAGCGAGCGATCGTACTTTGCCCCACGTCGCACAGGATTTGTTAAACGTCGTACAGTCTCGATATTGTGATTAAAGCAAGCTGGCTTTACCTTCACAATCATTTCAATTCGTTGAATATCTCCGTACAAATCAGGAGTCAGTACTTCTATTTGCGTGGACGGGTTTAACTCGCGAATTCTTGTTATTGTCTTGACAAAATGCCCCGCACCCTGGTCTGGTAAATCATCCCGTGCTACCGAAGTCAGGACAACATAACGCAATCCCAAAAGCTTTACTGCTTCTGCTACTTTCTGTGGCTCATCTTCGTCGATAGGCATTGGTGCATGTCCTTTATCGACTTGACAAAAACCGCAAGACCTGGTGCAAGTTGGTCCCATCAACAAAAAAGTCGCCGTTTTTTGAGCGTAACATTCTCCACGATTAGGACAACGCCCTTCCTCGCAAATCGTGTGAATTTGGCGCTGTTTGATAATTTGCTGTACTGTCGAAAGTTCGCTAGCCTTACCAATTGGACGACGCAACCAACTAGGCATTGCTGTAATTTCCGACTTTAGTTCTGCATTAGGAGACATAGTTAATGGTTAGTGGTTAATGGGCATGGGGAATTGACTGTTTTCTGCTGAATGCTGCCGAGTAATATTATTATTTTCCATTATTTTCCCTTCCTCTTCTTCCATTCCCCTGTCCTCCTTAATCTCCCCGATATATTTTCTTAAAAAGAATACACGTAAATACGTAGAAAAGAATTTTACAAATTAGTTACATTTCCTAGAATATACTATCCCCCAATCAACATAAATGTTGGATATAGTGGGAGGATTCATTCTTAAGGCGATGAGCGGTCTTTGACCATCACGCCATGAAAACCTAAAGTATCTGTTAGAGCAAACAGTCGTGGCAAGTAACAAAATTCTAGTTATCGATGACACTACAGTTGTCAGGGTAAAAGTACGAGAAATGTTACCTCCGGGGAATTTCCAAGTTTTGGAAGCAAAGGACGGACTTGAAGGGTTTAAATTAATCCAACAGGAAAAATTAAGCCTAATCATGCTGGACTTTCTTTTACCAAAAATGAGTGGATGGGATGTATTCCAACAAATTCAAGCCCAACCGGAACTCAGAAAAATCCCCCTAGTAATCATGTCCGGTCGAAAAGAAGAGGTGACAGAAAAAATCTCGGAACCCTTTGAATATTTCGAGTTTCTCGGTAAACCCTTTGACCAAAAACAACTAATCAGTGCCATCAAAGCAGCAATGTCGAAGGCAAAACAACCTCGCCAAGACCAATCCCAAATTGCCGCGTCTACAGGTGGATTACAAAACGGTACTGGAGGTTCCGCGAATTCGGCTGAAATTCAAGTATTGAACGATAAAGTTGCCAAGATGCAAGCAGAAATCGATAGTTTGAAGAAACAATTAGCCCAAGTTGTCACCTTTATTAAACAAAAAATCAAATAATTTTCACTCAACTAATTTATTAATTAAAGCTTGCAAGTGCAGGCTTTTTTGTTTATATACATTTATTACCCAAAAATGTATTATCCAAAAATGAAAAAACCCGGCTGAACCGGGCAGATGCACTGTTTGTCGAATTAGTTGTAAAAATAGCTATTTGTTTAGTTCACAAGTCAAAGGACATGCCGCATAAACAGTGGTCTGCAATTGTTCAGCCTCTCCATTCAACCACGTTAGCCACTTGACATCGCTAGGATGAACTCCTCTCGCAGTCAATACACCAGCCGCGATCGCAACTGCCATCACATTAAACAGAATCAATCCACCCGCAACTACTAAAACAGCACTAACAGGCATCACTGACTGTAGAACCATTGATAATAAACATCCAACTGTAGCCATGAAAACAACTAATGGAAAACCGACAACCAGCAAGCAAACTGCCAGAGTAAAAGTCCATATTAAAAAACTTTTAAGAACTTGCAAAGAATCGGTTCTTCCTAAATCAGATGCTTGAGATAATGCCATGACGTTTTCTCCCTAATTACACAGCAAATACTAAAACTTAAGCAATTAATTTTTGGCGATCCCAATCGGGGATCGATACGCTCGATAGAAGTTAAGTATATATAAACCTATTAGGAAGATGAGCATTTGTTCAATAAACTTTACATTCATTTTTTTGTTTCTGATGGATAAATGTCCAACCTCAAGTTGTTTGATGCAAAGCATCCTGCCATCTATCCAAAGAGGTAGAAGTCAATCATGGGCAATCATTAAACCTATTTATTAGACTCTATTTTTCGACTGCTTAACATTTCTTAAAATAAAACACACTCGCTCTCATAAAAGCTAAGATATTTTATTGATACTTTTGTACTGCTACAATACTCAGATAATTTATTAAGTTAAATACAATCATCGCTAAAGCTCAAAAGCATATTTATCAGCGATTGTTTATAAATAAAATATTTAAGTAGGGGAGGCGGTTTGTGGTGTAGATTTTCTTCCCGCAAAATTGTCATTGTGTTATCGCTTAATAGGCATTTCGGATTGGCGATCGCATTTTTTGAGCCGTAACGCATCGATTTTTTGCTACGTTACACTTGGAAGAAGACCATAGCTGACACTTTAATAATTATTTTATAAATGCGATCGCTTGGGGCGCATTCCTGGGTTTGAACATAAAAAAGCCGACATTAGATCGAAAATATCTAAAATAAACAAGAAAATCCATTTTTAATGGTGCATCTTCCTGGGTATGATATTTAGTTTGTTGGCTAATCTCATCTCACCCCTATGACTTCTCAATTCCGCATTACCCTTCTACCTGGCGATGGCATCGGTCCCGAAATTATTAATGTTGCCGTAGACGTGCTAAAAGTCGTAGGGAAAAAGTTTGATATTCAGTTCAGTTTTCAAGAAGCTCTTATCGGTGGTGCGGCAATTGATGCCACTGGTGAGCCTTTGCCTGCTGCAACATTAGATGTATGTCGCAATAGCGATGCCGTCTTATTGGCAGCCATTGGTGGTTACAAATGGGACTCCCTGCCACCCGATCGACGACCTGAAGGTGGTTTGTTGGGATTGCGTGCAGGTTTGGAACTATTTGCAAACTTGCGTCCAGCAAAAATTATCCCCGAATTAATCGATGCTTCAACCCTCAAAAAAGAGGTCGTTGATGGCGTTGATATTATGGTTGTACGGGAACTCACTGGTGGTATCTACTTCGGCAAACCTAGAGGCATTTTCGCCACGGAAACAGGCGAAAAACGCGGTGTCAACACTATGGCTTATACCGAATCGGAAATCGATCGCATTGGTAGAGTCGCATTTGCAGCCGCACAAAAGCGTACAGGAAAATTATGTTCTGTTGATAAATCGAATGTTTTGGATGTGTCCCAACTCTGGAGAAGTCGGATTACCGAACTTGGAAAAGAATACCCAGATGTAGAACTTTCCCACATGTACGTCGATAATGCCGCAATGCAATTGCTTCGCGCACCCAAACAATTCGACACTATTGTCACCGGAAACCTTTTTGGTGATATCCTTTCCGATGCCGCAGCCATGTTGACTGGTAGCATTGGTATGCTACCATCGGCAAGTTTGGGTGCATCTGGTCCCGGTGTTTATGAGCCTGTTCATGGTTCGGCACCAGACATTGCTGGACTTGATAAAGCTAATCCTTTGGCACAGGTATTAAGTGCCGCAATGATGTTACGATACGGCTTAAATCAAGCTACTGCCGCAGACCATATTGAGAATGCTGTGTCTTTAATTTTACAGCGCGGCTTACGTACAGGAGATATAATGTCTCCAGGGATGAATCTTTTAGGGTGTCGCGCTATGGGTGATGCACTAATTCAAGCTGTGGAAGAAGGTTAAAGTTTGCGGTTTTGTTCTCAAAATTTTGTAATTGTAGCAAAAAACTTTCGGATAAGCTTAAAAACATAAACTCTAATACAAAACAACAGTAAGCTGTGTACGCTTTAAAACAAGAACCCGAAAATTATATCAACAATCCTGGACCCCAGCCTGCTTTGATTGACCCTGCCCTCATCAGATCTGCTGGACAAATTTACCATACTTATTGCGAGGTGCATCCGGAAATTACGGGGAATGCTTCTGGTGTCGCAATTAACCGTTCTAACCATCGTGGTAAGGTGATTTTTATTAGCAATCCGGCTTTGTTGCCTGAAGAATGTTTTGTGCCTTTAAACCAAATTGAATCGTATATGTATTAGGGGATTGGGCATTGGGGATTGGGCATTGGTCATTAGAGGTTAATCATTTTTATTTGGTTATTGGTTATTTAGTTATTTGGCTGTTAATGTTTGGTGCTAGTCAAAAATATGGGTGACAGCAACGAATTGGTAAAAACAAGTGACAAATTGCAAATGACAAATTAAAAATGACACAGGACTAAAGACAAATGACTAATTAATCTATGGATATTTTGATGTTAATCCCAGCGAGTCTTGTTGTCTTTGCCTTGGGAGCATCGATTGGTAGTTTCATTAATGTAGTGGTTTATCGGGTTCCGGCTGGTTTGTCGGTTCTGTTTCCACCTTCGCGATGTCCGCATTGTTTGAATCAGTTGAAAGCATACGATAACGTTCCTGTGTTGGGATGGTTGTGGTTAAAAGGTCGTTGTCGTTTTTGTAAAAGTAAGATTTCGATGCGTTACCCTGTGGTTGAATTTGTCACGGGGTTATTATTTTTGATACTTTTTTGGATATTTCAATTTTCAGCTTTAACTGTAGGTTATTGGATTTTTTGTAGTTGGTTGTTAGCGTTATCTTTAATTGACTTTGATACAATGACCTTGCCTAACCCACTGACAAAATCGGGGCTGGTTTTGGGAGTTATTTTTCAGACTATTTTAGGTTTTATTAATTCAAACAATTTAGATAGTTGGACTAGTGCAGTTAATAGTTTATTTTTAGCAGTACTAGGTGGAGTTGTGGGGATATGGTTATTTGATGCGATCGCATTTACAGCTTCGATAGTTTTCCAAAAACAAGCAATGGGTGGGGGAGACGCGAAACTTGCGGCAATGATGGGTGCTTGGCTAGGTTGGAAGCATTTACTCTTAGCTAGTTTTCTTGCTTGTGTTGCTGGTGTTGTGGTGGGGATTGGTGCGATGATGCTACCTAGCCAAAAGTCCCGGAAAGCTCAACAACAATGGGGAAATAAAATGCCCTTTGGTCCTTTTCTAGCTCTTGGTTCGCTAATTACTCTTTTTATTGGTGAAACACTGATATCAAGTTATTTAGAGTTATTTCCCAAGTAGTCTAATGCCCAATCCCCAATTTGCATACTTTGCGGCACATCGCAACTGTAAATTTCATTACCCCATTTATTTTTAAGATTTTGGTAATATCATCGTGTAGCTTGGATTATCCTCTTCACAACGAGCGTTCATTTGTAAGTATAGACTCTTCAGTGAATAAAGCAGCGAAAGGTTTTAAATTACAAGTCGCTTCTTTTGAAGGAAGCGGTAGTTTTCATCACCTTTATGTTTAGAGTCTGTCTGGACTGTTCGTTTTATAGAGGTTATTCAGCTAACTAAAAGAAAAAAGCTCAATATTTAATTCAGTATGAACAGTGTTACTGTTTCAATTATTCTCTTTAAAATCAACGAGATACTTGAATTGGTTCACATATTTTCGTTAAGCTGACAACCAAAGAAGAAAAATATGTCCTGAATTGCTTACAAGGCAATTTCAGTAACTGGTCAATCGATTTTGGATTTACGATTTTGGATTTACGATTTTGGATTTACGATTTTGGATTAATATCACGAATAAATCTAGAAACTTGAGGATTTTGTTCGTTTAGTCTCCCCCGCAGGAGTATTATCTAATTCAAAATCCAAAATCTAAAATTGACTTACTTTGACCTGTTTTTGATATACTACCCATCCGTATAAGAAAAAAAATGGCAAACAACGAAGAATCACGCGGTTTAAAGTCTCTGTTAGATTGGTTTGCGAATCGACGAAAATCGGGTTCTACAACCCCAGAGCGTCAAGAACGGGAAATAGCCGATGGTTTGTGGCACAAATGCCCCAAATGTAGCGTATTGTCATATACAAAAGATTTAAGAGCGAATCAAATGGTTTGCGCTGAATGCGGACATCACAACCGGGTAGATAGTGATGAACGGATCGAGCAACTAATTGATGCGAATACATGGGTAGCACTTGATGAGCATTTGCGTCCATCTGACCCTTTACAATTTCGCGATCGCAAACCTTATATTGACCGTCTGCGGGATACACAAGAAAAAACTGGTTTGACTGATGCTGTGAAAACAGGTTTAGGAGAACTCGAAGGTTTACCGATTGCTTTGGGGGTAATGGATTTTCGTTTTATTGGGGCTAGTATGGGTTCGGTTGTGGGGGAAAAACTCACTCGCTTAATTGAGCAAGCTGTAGAACGACGTTGCCCTGTGGTGATTATTTGTACTTCAGGTGGAGCCAGGATGCAGGAAGGGATGCTTTCGCTGATGCAAATGGCAAAAGTATCGGGAGCGTTACAACGTCTCCATGATGAACGTTTATTGTATATTCCTGTGTTGACTAATCCAACGACTGGGGGTGTAACTGCAAGTTTTGCAATGCTCGGAGATATTATTATTGCAGAACCGAAGGCTATGATTGGTTTTGCTGGTCGTCGCGTGATTGAGCAAACTTTACGGGAAAAGTTACCTGATGATTTCCAAACTGCTGAGGATTTGCTCCAGCATGGGTTTGTTGACGAAATTGTATCGAGAACTCAGTTGAAGAAGACTTTGGCGAAGTTGATTGCATTGCATCAACCTCAAGCAGCAGTTCACCACGCTGCTAATCATAATGTTGTGATGTGGGAAACTAGAGCTTTTAGTTCGGTTGATTAAGGATGGAGCATTGGGTATATATCTAATTTTGATTGTCAGTCATGAACGCGGTTGTTTCTTGCGATCGCTATCAATTGAGCATTAGTTATATATCTAATCTTGATTGTAAGGGCTAACAACCGTTAGCCCTCTTAATTGATTTATGGTGTACTTCACTGACTTGATAAGTGCTGTCGAGTCTGGGTAAATAAAATTAATAAATCAATAAATCAATAAAATAAGGGCAAACAGCCGTTTGCCCCTACTGAAATAACTATTTTCGTTTGCCAATTTCCCAGACAAATTTTTTATTTCCTATTCCCCATGTACTATTGCCGATTCCCCAATCTAAAATTATTTGTAATAATGATTTTCGGCGTTGTTCTTGAATAAATGCGAGGGGAATTAGGGCAAGTAAACGAAACAAACAGGAAATCACGAATATCCCTGGTAAACCTCCATAAATGGGATTTTCTGCTAAAAAACCACCGATAGTTGTCCCCAAAGCCCCACTAACTCCAGCTAATGCAGCTGCGATCGCAAAGTAATTCGCTTGGTTTCGGATTGGGGCAATTTCTAATTGCAAATTGTTGTTACATAAGTCAATTGCTGCCCAAGTTCCCCCAGTCAAAACATGTAAAAGTGGCAACCATAACCAAATATCTAAACTGCTACCACTCACCCCCAGCCACAAAATCGGCGTAATTGCTACTAAAATTCCCACTAAAATTAAAATCGAACGGTTGCCAATTCGGTCTGCCAAACGTCCCCATAACACCATTAATATCAGGTTTGCTCCTGCGTGAATACTGCCATAAAATGTCACCCAACTGACATCAAGTGACAGTGTATCTAACATATAAAAGTTAAAAAATGGCGCACTCAAGTTCACAGCAAACATCCACAAACTGAAATAGCCCAGAAAAATTAAAAAATTTTTATCTTTCCAAATTGGGGGATTGGGAACTTGTACTGAGCTTTGCCGAAGTATTGGGGATTGGGGATTGGGGGTAGATAAGGGTGTAGGGTGGAAATTATTATTTTCCCTTTCCCCTAAACCTAAATTATTCTGCTCAATTGGATTTATATCGACTTTGAAGCATTGACATCCCAGACTGATAAAGCCTGATAAAATTCCTACAGCCAAGACAATGCCGTAACCTTGTAGTGTTCCACCGTGCCAAGTAGAAGTTGCAATTCCGGCTAATGGTACACAAATTAAAACGGTCAGATTTGATACGCTGCTGCGAATGCCAAAATATCGACCTCGCAAACGTCGAGGTACAATCATTGCCAGCCAACTTAACCAGGATGCACCACCTAATCCAGCGAGTAAGTGTGTGGTTAAAACAATTACCAAAGTCAGGGTGACTAATTGATGGGAATCTAGTAATTTCCAGCAATACATCCAAATACCAGCAGCTAGAAACAGCCAAAGTAGACGGGAAATTCCATATATCCACATCGAGTAGCGAAAGCGACTGGTAGTGCGTTCCGAAAGATATGCACCTAATGGCTGAATCAGGTTGGCTAGCATCGGAATTGATGACAACATCCCGAATATAACTGGATTTGCTCCCAACTCGACAAGAAAATTGCTGAGTAAAATTCCACCAGTTGTAATTGAAAAAATGCCGCAAAAACTGCATCTATTGTGGAAGCTTGCAGGGAAGTCCGAACTGCATCTTTGGGAATTTTTTTGAGCGCAGGTTTGGTGACTAAAACGGGTGATGCTGGAACAGGGTTGTTCTCAAAAACAGGAACGGTAGATATATCTGGTGGCAGATGAGCAGAGGTTTCAAGCTGAATAGAATCCATGAGCTATCTGGAGTTTGTACGGTAGAGTTGGTACGGGAGGGGTGGGTAATTGCTATCGGATTGTAAAATTTCGTCAAGCAGTAATGGTGATTTTTCGTTATTTTACCTTGCAATTCGCAATAAAACTTTGAACTTTGTGCATATTTCTTCGTACCATCAGGGTTATAAGTTGATTTAAATAGTCTTTGATGGAAATCTTTGATTAAAATCTTTATAAAGTGTCCTTCATCCTATTTGTGATGAGAAAAAGCGTGTTCAATTTCATTGGAATGGTGGTTGCGATCGCACTTAGCGTCGTTGGCTGTAATCATCTGCCACTACCAAGTACATCTCCAGCCGCAAATGTTACAACGATTAAGCTCAGTGGTTGGGGTGCTTCTCCTGCGGAGCAACGACTACTAAAAAGCGTGTTGCGGGATTTTGAAGTCCAACACCCAAGTATCAGGGTTAAATATGAAGTCATTGCCGATCAGTACATGGACGTGATTAAAACACGTCTAGTTGGTGAAGCTGCTCCCGATGTGTTTTATCTGGATGCGTTGGAAGCACCTTTTTTGATGAGTCAGGATGTTTTGGAACCTCTGGACGGTTATATTAAACCCGAATTTGACTTACCTGATTTTGAAGAAGCGTTACTTGACACTTTTAAATATAAAAATCGCATTTACGGTTTACCCAAAGATTATTCGACTTTGGCACTGTTTTATAACAAAAAAGCTTTTGCTTCTTCAGGTTTAGAAAATCCTCCGACAACTTGGGAGGAATTACGTGCGGATGCCAAAAAGCTGACAAAAGATACGAATAATGACGGTAGAATTGACCAATATGGGTTTGGGGAAACTCATGAATTAGCCAGACAAGCTTATAAAATTAAAGCCTTTGGTGGAGAATTGATTGACCATAACAGTCGTGCTGCTTTTGCAAACCAACAAGCTTTACAAGGGTTACAATTCGTTTTAGACCAGTACCAAAAAGAACGCTCATCGGCACATAAAACCGACGTGGGGACAAACTCTGGGAGTGAAATGTTCGGTCAAGGTAAAGCGGCAATGGTGATTGAGGGAAATTGGGCAATCCCTTTTTTGAAGGAAACATTTCCCAACTTGGATTTTGCAACCGCAGAAATACCGAAATTAAACAATCAATCGGGTACTATGATATTTACGGTTGCTTATGTAATGAATAAACAAAGCCAGCATAAACCCGAAGCGTGGGAATTAATTTCTTATCTCACGGGTAAGGAGGGAATGCAAAAATGGACGGGAACTGGGTTTGCTTTACCGACTCGTAAATCTGTAGCTGCAAATTTAGGTTATGAACAAGACCCTTTGAGGTCATCTTTAGTAGCTGGTGTAAACTATGGTACACCTTGGCAGGTAGGAAAGTTTCCCGCAGCGATTATGAATAATTTTGACAACCAATTTATTAGTGCAATGTTGGGTGAACAAACCTTGCTACAAGCGATGCAAAGGGCACAAAATCAAGCGAATCAATTAATTAAAGCACTGGATTAGAAATTAATTTGTTGATTTAGTTATTTATGTAGGGTAGTTGAAAATTTGTTAAGATCGAGGAGAAAAAGAGATATTTTTATGCGATCGCGTCAACGAAGTGTAGTTTTATAGCGCTGGTAAAATAAGAGCAAATATCCGGAAAAAAATTAATATGCTTAGATACAAATTCTCCTTATTTATGTAAATTCAAAAACTTTTGATAACAACCATATTTTTTTGCTTTCATACATCTATCTAAAGTAGTAGGATAGATAATCATGCATTTGATTTCGCGACAGCTAACGCTAGTATGTGACAGATGCGGAGGTTAGAAAGTGGTTGAAGCAAGAAGAAGACGAAGAAATGCCAAGTTATATATAAGTGAAAACTTGGCTGGATATGGGTTTATGGCACCAACGATTTTGGTGTTGGGGATATTTATCGTATTACCCATTCTTTATGCTGTATTTTTGTCACTGCATAAAGTTAGATTGCTAGGTGGGATTAGATACGAATTTATTGGATTTCGCAATTTTACCAATTTACTGGAGGACGATCGCGTTTGGATTGCGTTGCGAAATACAGTTGAATATGTTGCGATCGTAGTACCCTTGCAAACAATTTTAGCTTTGATTTTGGCTGTAACGTTAAATTCTGGAATTCGTGGGAAAAATTGGTGGAGAATTCTTTATTTTTTACCAACTGTTACATCTTCAGCAGTATTAACTCTGATTTTCATGTGGATATATAACAGCAATGGTTTATTAAATAATTTTCTTGCCTTTTTGAAATTACCTACTTACAACTGGTTAGGCGACCCTAGTGTAGCACTCAAGGGGATTATGCTGATGAATATTTGGTCAACTGCGCCATTTTTTATGGTAATTTATTTAGCAGCTTTACAAGATATTCCGCGATCGCTTTACGAAGCTGCCGAATTAGATGGGGCAAATCCTTGGCAGCAAATCATACATATTACGATTCCCATGTTGCGTCCAGTGACGTTTTTTGTTCTAGCTATGGGGATAATTGGTACTTTCCAATTGTTTGACCAATCTTACATTTTTTCTAACGGTACTGGTGGTCCAAATAATGCCACGCTTACAGTAGTTTTACTGATATATCAAGCAGTCTTTCGCAACTTACAAATGGGTTATGGTTCTGCGATCGCATTTCTGCTTGCGATCGTTATTATCACCACAACTATGATTCAACGCCGCTTCTTTGGTGAAAAAATGTAATTTATCTTGTTATAAATTCACCAAAATATAAACAAAAATATCAATTTATATTTTGATGTGGATAAGTAAGTAAATATAGAAATATCAAATATTTTGCCATTAATCACTAACCACTAACTTAAAATGCTACTTGAATTAAACCGTTTAGAGATACCACCAGGACAAAGAGTTTTATTAAGAAATGTTAGCTGGAATGAATTTGAAACAATTCTTGAAGAATTAGGAGAAAAGCGTGCTGCAAGAGTAGCTTATAGCAGAGGGATGCTAGAAATCATGACACCACTACCTGAACACGAACGTAGTAAACTTTTTATTACTAATTTTGTGGAAATACTTTTTGAAGAATTTGATATAGAGTTTTCACCATTAGGATCGACAACTTTTAAAAATGAGTTGATGAGTCAAGGAATAGAACCCGATAATTGTTTTTACATTCAAAATGAAGCTGCAATTAGGGGTAAAAATAGAATTGATTTAAATATAGAACCTCCCCCAGATTTAGCATTAGAGGTTGATGTTACTTCCGTACGAATACAAAAATTTATCAAACATTAGGAGTACCGGAATTATGGAGATTCGATCGCGATAAATTACAAATTAATATTTTGAGAGATGGGATATATATGGAAACAGAATTTAGTCCATATTTCCCAAATATCCCACTGACTCAAGTGATTCCCGAATATCTGAAAAAGTTAAAAACTGAATCTAGAAATAAAACAATGCGAGAATTTAGAGCTTGGGTAAAAGAGAAAATTAGTTAATAGTTAATAGTTAATAGTTAATAGTTAATAGTTAATCGTCAATAGAGCAATCCGAAATCTAAAGCTTGTAATGAATGACAGCGAATGTATCCAAAAATGCCTCGCACTTTCTCAATCTGGAAAATACTTTTATATGCACTGCTAACCCTCTACGCAGTCATTACGCTTATTCCCTTTCTTTGGGCACTTTCAGCATCATTTAAATCCCTTGCGGAACTTTCTAGCGGAGAGTCTAATTTCTTCCCAAAAAACTTTACTCTCGACAATTACAAACAAATATTCTTTCAAGAACCATTATTTTTACGCTGGCTTTTTAATAGTGTAATTATTGCTGTTAGTGTTACAGCTTTAAACCTATTATTTAATACAATGGCAGGTTATGCACTCGCAAGATTACGCTTCGCTGGTAAACGTTTTTGGTTTTTACTCATTCTCACTGTTTTAGCAGTTCCCGCACAAATTACACTAATTCCTACATTCCTCATCTTAAAGACTTTAGGTTGGTTAAATTCCTATCAGGGAATGATAATTCCTAGCATGGTAAATGCCACATTTATATTTATGATGCGGCAATTTTTCGTAAATTTTCCCAAAGAATTAGAAGAAGCAGCAGCTTTAGATGGATTGACGCAATTCGGTATTTTTAGACGTATAGTTTTACCATTAGCAAAACCAGCATTAGCTGCACAAGCAGTATTTGTGTTTATGGCTAGTTGGAATAACTTTTTATTGCCTGTAGTAATTTTATTCGATCCAGAAATGTTTACTTTACCGTTAGGTTTAAACACGTTCAAAGGTCAATATATCAGCTTTTGGAATTATATTATGGCTGCTTCGATGATATTTACAATCCCAGCTTTGGGTATTTATGCATTCTTTAATCGTTATTTTATTCAAAGCGTTACATTCACTGGTGGAAAAGGATAAATAACAATCAGAATTCAAGATTTAATAGTAAGGATTAGGGATTCAGGATTCAGGATTCAGGATTCAGGATTCAGGATTCAGGATTCAGGATTCGGGATTCAGAATTCAGGATTCAGGATTTAGAATTTAAGAGTAAGAATCCTCACAATCCCTTATAAAGGTTATATGTAAGGTAACAGGATATTGGTATGCAATTAATCTAAAATCCAAAGCTTGTACTGAGCGACAGCGAATGTATCCAAAATCCAAAATCCAAAATCTAAAATCTAAAATCTACTATCCAACTCGTTGAATCCCAACATGTTTAACAAAAGCATACCAATCTTGTGAAAAACCTTTAATTTCAATGTTGAAAAGATTAAATTTTACGTGATTATCTTGAATTGAAAATCTGACAACATTGTTATTATCCGGTAGACTCGTAGCGAGAATTAATTCAGTTCCAGCCGGAATTAATTGTTTTGACTGGTCGTTAAGAACGCTAGAATCAATAGGTTGACGTTTAATAAATGTATCGACATTAAAAGCCAATTTGAGAAAACCCTGTTGAACCCCTAATGTATTCCGATTCACGTTGATTCTAGCTGCGGTTTTATCTGTTTGTGTTGCTAGAACTGCTTCGACAGACGTTTCTGGAGTAATTGCTTCTTGAGTAATTTGTACATGCTTTGCAAATACAAACCAGTTACTAAAACCTTTAAATTGAATGTCGTCGAGAGTAATTTTATAGTGGTCGTTACTACCTGGAGGTATACTATATGATTGTAGTACAAATGTCGTGCCAGCAGGTATATCTTGACGCTGGTTACTTGGTAGTTGATTTGATTGAACTGGTTGCTGCTTAATTACGCTATTTTGTAGAAACACAATCCGATTTATAGCCATACTTATACCTTAGTGGTTAAAAAACTTGGTAATTCAAAAACTTCATTAGCTATGCATCAATAGATACTCTCGTGATTTCCAGCAGAGCAAGAAAATATACTGATTTTTTTAATATTTTTAAATCGCACAATAAGGAAATCTATGATTAGTAATAGATAGAACATAATCGGGTTAATGACTACGATGTTTATAAAAAATTTAATTACCAGGATACATCTATCAATAGTTAGATATTTTACTCAACAGATACCAGTTATAGGCTGCTAATTATTTAGAATATCTAAACTACAACAATATTGTTTTATAGATATGCAATCAAATAAGAATAAACAAGTTTCAACTTTGTATAATATTTATAAGGGCAAACAAATAAGGGCAAACAACCGTTTGCCCCTACGTGGAAAAATTGTGGTGTGTTACATTCTTTCTAAAACTGGGATTCCTAACAAATTTAATCCCAACTTCAATGTTCTTGCTGTTAAATAACACAAAGATAATCGCGATATTTTAATAGATTCCTGCGATTTTAGTACCGGACAATTTTCGTAGAACTTATTAAATTTATCGCTAAGTTGATACAAATACTCGCACAAACGATGTGGTAATAACTCCTTCTCAACTTCATTAATTACTTCATCCAGTTGCAACAAATGCTTTGCTAAAGTAAATTCGCTATCTTCTTGAAGTTGAATTTTGACATCACCTAACTTTTCAAAATCAATGTTTCCTTCCCGTGCAATACTCTGAGTTCTCGCATAGGAATAAAGCATGTATGGTGCAGTATTCCCCTTCAAAGAAAGCATTCGATCGAAACTAAACTTATAATCTGTCATGCGATTTTGGCTTAAATCTGCGTATTTTACCGCACTAATCCCCACAATTCGTGCCACATTCGCTTTAAAATCCTCCGTTTCTTCCCTTTCCGATTCCTTCAATCTTGTATCCAAATCAGCACGCGATCGCACTACTGCTTCGTCGAGTAAATCCCGCAGTTTGACTATATCACCGGAACGGGTTCTCAGTCTTTTACCATCCTCACCTAAAACCATCCCAAACCCGACATGCACAACTTCGACATCATTAGGTATCCAACCTGCACGACTGGCTACTTGGAACACTCCAGCAAAATGTCCAGATTGCCCTGCATCAGTAAGATACATGATTCGCTTTGCTTTGTCCTGTTGTGTACGGTAGCGAATTGCTGCTAAATCTGTAGTAGCGTAGTTGTAACCTCCATCAGATTTCTGAATAATTAACGGTAACGGTTGTCCTTCCTTATTGGTAAACCCATCCAAAAATACAACTTTTGCGCGATCGCTCTCTTCGAGCAAACCGGATTTGTCTAAATCTTTCACCACATCCCCAAGCAAAGGATTGTAGAACGATTCCCCACGTTCGCAAATTTTTATATCTAGTAAATCGTAAATTTCCTGAAATTCCTTTCTCGATTGTTCGCATAGCAATTTCCAAGCATGAAGGGTATCTTCATCACCAGATTGCAATCTCACAACTTCCTGACGTGCAACTTCCTTAAAAGTATCATCTTCATCAAACCGCTTTTTGGCTTGTTTGTAAAACTCAACCAAATCACCAATTTCTAAAGCATTAGCAGTTTTTAGCGCATCTGGGGAAACTTCGCGCAAATAGGTAATCAACATCCCAAATTGCGTACCCCAATCACCAACGTGATTCAATCGCAACACATCATGTCCGATAAATTCCAGAATCCGAGCAATGCTATCACCAATAATTGTCGAGCGCAAATGCCCGACATGCATTTCTTTCGCGATATTCGGACTAGAAAAATCCACAATTTCCCGTTGAGGATGCTTTGTTTTTGCTACACCTAATCTGACATCAGCTTGGATTGCATTGAGTTGCGCTTCAATATAATCTGTTTTTAGACGTAAATTAATAAAACCAGCCCCAGCAATTTCCGGAGCTTCGCAGATATCCGACACATCGAGTTGATCGACAATTTCCTGTGCGATCGCTCGTGGTTGTTTTTCCCATTTTTTTCGATAGGGATAACGATAAATTTGCTTGATAATCACCAAATTTTGGATTACTTGCAGGTACTAACATTGGATCGGTTCCCGCAAGTTCCGTACCAAATGCTGCAACCAGTGCCTGTTGTACCTTTGATTTTAATTGTTCTTGTGTAGCATTCATATATAAACTTGCTTTTTGCTGAATATACCCAATACCCCATCTTCAAATAAGTTTGGGGTTTATAGTTAAACTAGAATATGACCTATGTATTTTACCGCTAGCTTCACTCTTTGAGATTGCGAACTGAGATTTCTCCAAAAATCCGTCGCACTATGGCTGTTTTTTTCAAGGTGATGTTTTTTGAGGTTGAAACTCTTATCTTGCATGGATTTGCTGCGATCGCCATCCAAATGTCTCCGATGAAAATACTGAAAGCCTTATATCGAAATGTTTTCAGCTATTTTTTACTATTCTCTCTTGACATTATCTCTCCAGAAACGATACTTTAATGTCTGGCGACGGAAATGTACCTCGAAAACTAAATATAGTAAGGGTTCTGTTGCGAGCTATTACAATTTAAAATAATTCCATTAGGGATTGAAACCCAACAAACCAGAAGTGCGATCGTAACATCAAAATTGCAATTTAAAATAATCCCTTTTGAGCAACAATTCCAACGCAGCAACGAACTTATTAGTACAGTTCGACGTAAATAAGTCAACCATTAATTTGAGATAAAAAGCTTATATATCGAGACTTTGAGCCTTCCGCCTTTTTGTACTAATTAAATTATGATATTCAAATTCATAGTTAAACTCCATTACTGTAATTTATAATTACTGAAAACGTATGAGTATCAAAGAATTGGATAATAAATTTCAGCCTGAGAAATTTAGTGAATCCTCGGTTGCGGAAGTTGTGTCTGTTCTCAAAAACAAATCTGAAGAAAGTTTAATTATCTTGGATTTTGATGAAACATTATTACTCAGAAATTCAACAGAAGAGTATCTAAATACAATACAGCCGCAAGCTATAGCTGCAATCCTACTAATTATTTTAGATGCAGTTAAACCCTGGAGATATTTACCAAAGAAAATTGGCGGAGAAACATCTAGAGACTGGATTCGGGTACTGCTGCTAACGATTGTTTTCCCCTGGAATATATTACTTTGGAGAAGTCACGCTCGTAAATTAGCAGAAACATCTATCAATACTGAACTTGTCGAAGCAATTAGTATTCATAAAAATCATCGAGTTGTAGTAGCAACAAAAGGATTTAATTTTATAGTTATACCAATTATTAAACACCTAAATACTACAATAGATGAAATTATTGGTTGCCGATTTTGGATGGGGTGTATAGATAGGAATAAAAATAAAGAAGATTTGATTGCAAGCAAAATTAGTTGTGCAGAAATTAGAGAAAGTGTAGTTATCACAGATTCTTTGGATGATGCATCGCTACTAGCAATCGTGAAACATCCTTTTCTTGTGATATGGAATCAAGCAAAATACATCCCAGCTATGCAAGATGCTTATATTCCTTTCTTTTATCTGGAAAAAGTCAAGCGTCCAGGTCAGAGGACTATTCAAGAAATTATCTTAAAAAATCACCTGATATCACTCATTTTAGCGCTGAGTTGGATAAGCCCTACACCTATTTTGCATATTCCAGGGATTAGCTTACTTGTTTTTGCTTTTTGGTGTATTTACGAAGTTGGATATCATGAAAATGATCGGGTTGCAGAAAAATTTGAAAAGAACCCTGTGCTATCACCAACTTATCATCAGTATAAGTCGAAAATGAATCAATGGCAGCCGTGGATATGGGCAGTCATACTATCATTTTTCGGAATTTTGTTGATAGAAGCTAGTCAAATTTATATCTGGAAAGCTGATAATATAGGAATTTCAGAAATACTTACCAGAGGGCATATTACAGAACTATTTATTAAATTATTTCTCTGGCTAGGTGTACTTTCATTGACTCGATTGACTTACGTTGCTTATAATTACTTGGATGAGAAAACGAGAATTTGGATATATCCAGTATTGCAGGTTTGGAAATTCTTTGGATTTCTCGTTGTGAGTGCTAGCAACTCTATCGGTGTCGCCTTGTTATTGGCACAATTATTCGTTGAATGGATTCCATACAGTATATACAGATGTGGTGGAAATCGGAAGACATTTCAACCAGAAATTTTTCGCCTATTCGTCTATAGTTTTTTGTGCTTGACAATAGCTATTGGTATGGGTGATGTCTCCATACTGATTAATCTTCAATTTGTCATCATATTTGTTTGGGTTTTTCTTCGCAGCAAATCAGAACTGATGATGCTGTTGAGTAATGCTTCCGTTCTTGGGAAACCTCTTTCAGAAGTGGAAACAAAAGCCGATATAAAACTTTGAACCACGGTTTTGATATTATTTTTGATTTCTGCCTACATTTTCATTAAATACAGAGAGACATTAGAGTATCAAAATAAAAAAACCGTCACTGTATATTACAGGACGGTGTACTCATCTACCAAACTTATCCCGACATTAGCTTTACATTATGCGGGAATCATATCTTTTTGCTCCCTCATCCAATGACGATGTTGTGCGATCGCATTTACAAATTCTTTTGCTGCTTTCTCCACATCTCCAGCATTACGACTCGTAACAACACCTTGGTCGGATGCAAATTTTTGTTGCGAATCTGCAATATTTACACCTTTAATGCTGGATTCCATCAACAAATCCACACCTTCGCCTGTTGCTGCGATCGCTTTACAATGTTTAAATGCTTCGTTAACAAAATGAATCGCATCACTATCGGATTTTAAAGTCGCAACGCTTTTTTCTCCACCGGGAATGTAAACAGCATCAAAGAGAACTGAAGCAGTGGTAAGTAAGGTTCTATCGACTTCCATTTCCTTACCGTCAGCACTCTTGATTTTACCTCCAAACTTGGATACGAGCTTAATCTGTGCCCCTTCAGCTTTTAAAACTTGTGCGATCGTCATCAATTCTGATGAATTAAAACCATCATTCGCTAAAACCGCAATTTGACGGGTTTTAATCGAATCCTTCGGCTGATTTTCCATACTCAAAACTGGGGAACTTTGACCGTGATTGGGAATTACTTCTTTTGTTGGTGCAGGAAGTCCTAACCCCATCGCAACACGTTTAGCAAATTCGTGTTCTACGTGGTTAAATAAACCAACTACACGTTCCTTGACTTCCTTATTCATCACCTTACCCAACTCAAAGTGAGCAGCTTTGACCAAATGTTCCTTTTCAACCACCGACAAGCTATTCCAAAATAAAGTAGCTTGGGAAAAATGGTCGCTAAAACTTTGACTACGTTCCCTAACCTTATGTCCCTGCATTTTTTCCATGTAATGGGCAAAACCACCCATATTTTCTGGAGCTGCCATTGGACAACCACCACCTAAAGAATTAGGGAAATAATTGACTTTGGAAGTGTAAATATTGTACTGGGAAAAGCCGTCGCGTTGGTCGTTGCTAACCGGACAAACGGGTTTATTAATCGGCAGATTTTCAAAGTTTGCAGTTCCCAAACGATGTCTTTGAGTATCGGGATATGCAAATATTCGACCTTGCAACAATGGATCGTCAGAAAAGTCAATACCTGGGACTACATTTGTCGGTTGGAAAGCAACTTGCTCGGTTTCCGCAAAGAAGTTATCAGGGTTACGATTCAGCACCATTTTCCCAATTGGTTGAACTGGTACCAACTCCTCTGGAATTATTTTTGTAGAGTCGAGGATATCAAAATCAAACTTAAACTCATCCTCCTCCTCAATGATTTGTACCCCTAATTCATACTCTGGATAATCCCCCATTGCGATCGCTTCCGACAAGTCCCGACGGTGGAAATCTGGGTCTTTTCCTCCCATTGTTTGCATTTCATCCCAAAGCACGGAATGTACACCCAGCAAGGGTTTCCAGTGAAATTTCACAAATCTAGCTTTCCCCTGCTCGTTCACAAAGCGGAAAGTGTGGATACCAAAACCCTGCATCATTCTATAACTGCGGGGAATTGTTCTGTCGGAGAGAATCCACATAATCATGTGCATCGATTCGGGCATTAATGAGATAAAATCCCAAAAGTTATCATGCGCTGTCGATGCTTGAGGCATTTCGTTGTGGGGTTCCGGTTTTAGAGCATGAACCAAATCGGGGAACTTGATTGCGTCTTGAATAAAGAAAACAGGAATATTGTTACCAACGATGTCATAATTCCCATCTTCGGTGTAAAACTTGACTGCAAAGCCTCGGACATCGCGTACAGGGTCAGGAGAACCACGAAAACCAGCAACTGTGGAAAACCTGACAAATACAGGAGTTTTTACAGATGGGTCTTGTAGAAATTTTGCTTTTGTTAATTCCGAGAAAGATTTATATACCTGAAAATATCCGTGCGCTCCTACACCTCGTGCATGAACCACACGTTCGGGAATCCGTTCACGGTTGAAGTGAGCATTCTTTCAGTAAAATGGAAATCCTCTAGTAAAGTTGGACCTCT
>JAAUPE010000298.1 GCA_012034595.1 Calothrix sp. CSU_2_0
GTTGGTCTGGTTACAGTTCCCAGAAACCTCCTGGAATTACTACTTTGGTTCGCGGACTTTACCAGTTTGAATCCACCTTTTTCGGCTGGAAACTTGCTCTGGGTCTACTTGTGTGTACACCGTAGGGGTGATGAAATGGGAGCTTTAGTAGGTGCGACTGTGGTGTATTTATGTCAGGTTCTCGGTAGGGAGCATCCCGAGTTAGAGGAGTTACAACAGCGCAGCTTCAAGATGTTAGCAGGTGCGGCAGGGGCACAGGGAATTGAGACACAGGATGCCTTTGATACTTGGTATGTGGAGCAGCAGTTAAATAATCCTGAGTATTTTATCCCGCGATTAGCTGAGAAATTGGCAGAAATCGTCGGCGATGAATGGCTATTCGGTCAATTTTAAGATGACGAAGCATAAAGTCAAGTCCAAAATTAGCTCATAATATATATATGTGGGCACTTTTAATGTTCAATTGTCTATGAGCAACTTACTTCTCAATATTCCCCCCAACCTAAAAGTTAGCCAAGAGCAATTTGCCCTCCTTGCAGCTGCGAATCGAGACCTACAGCTAGAACTAACTCCCACAGGAGAACTAATTATTATGCCCCCGACGGGAGGAAATACAGGTAAGCGCAATATAGATATTGAAGGACAACTTTGGTTTTGGAACCGACAAGCAAAACTAGGTGTTGCTTTTAACTCCTCAACAGCTTTCCTACTCGCCAATGGTGCAGAACGTTCTCCCGATGCAGCTTGGGTAAGTCAAGCCAGATGGGATAAATTGAAACCAGAAGAACAAGACTCCTTTCCGCCACTTTGTCCAGATTTTGCGATCGAATTACGTTCCAAAAGTGACAACATGCAACCACTACGTAGAAAAATGCAGGAATATATCGATAATGGATTGCGTTTGGGGTGGTTGATTGATACAAAGAATCAAAAAGTCGAAATTTATCGTCTCGATCGACCCGTAGAAGTTTTCAATAGTCCCACAAGTTTATCTGGAGAGGATGTTTTACCTGGATTTGTTTTAGATTTACAAGTTGTGTTTAGCTAGCAATTTTGAAAACGTTTGGTTCCAGGCAGTATTGTAAAATCGAAAAATTACGCCACCAACCTAACACCAACCAGCGTGAAAACCGACACAATCTTCTACCGCTTATTCCAAAGCTTCCCCAGCATCTTCTTTGAACTCATCAACCAACCCCCAGAAACCGCCAACACCTACCAATTTTCTTCCGTCGAAGTCAAACAACTTGCCTTCCGCATCGACGGTGTGTTCCTCCCCCAAAACAACCCATCATCCCCCATCTACTTCGTAGAAGTCCAATTTCAACCCGACGAAAAACTCTACTCTCGCCTATTTACGGAAATCTTTCTTTACCTCCACAAAACCGAGCTTACCAACAATTGGCGGGGAGTTGTCGTATATCCCAACCGCAACACAGACACAGGCGAAACCGAAAGGTATACAGAACTACTCACATCTGGACGAGTCACCTGCATCTACCTGGACGAACTTGACTCACCAGCATCACCCTCAATTGCGATCGAGACTGTTAAATTAGTAGTAGAACCGGAATCGAGTGCGGTAACAAAAGCCAGGGAGTTAATCGACCGAACCAAACAACAAATAGACTCGGAAATAGCCCAACGGGAATTTCTCGAACTAATAGAAACCATTATCGTCTACAAATTTCCCAAAAAAAGTAGAGAGGAGATAGAACAAATGTTTGGATTTAGCGAATTAAAACAAACCAAAGTTTACCAAGAAGCCAAACAGGAAGGTAAACAAGAAGGCAAGCTAGAAGGGAAATTAGAAGCGGTTCCTTTGATGTTGAATTTGGGTGCAACAGTAGAGCAAATTGCGGAATCTTTAGACTTGGATATTGAGTTAGTTCGATTAGTCGCAGCGAAAGTTAATCAAAAAGAGGAAAATACCCAATAAATCTTCTTAGTCATTCCAAATAATCTTATTTTTGTATTTTATGGATATTGCTCCTGACTCATCAAAACTTGCCTTTCTAGTATGCGATTGGGAACATTAAATTTAAGCAATCTTGCAGTTGCTTGACCAATTTGAGTTTTCTCTTCGATTCGCCCATTTTCAGTATAAAAATGTTCGCCCCAAATCTGACTACGGGGATTAAATAAAGGGACAATTTCCTTCGTCACTTGGTCTATAGTTGCAAAATCAGAACCTTTATGGCGATTACAAGATAAACATGAAAGTGCCAAATTATCCGCAGTAGTATCACCACCATGTTTTATAGGAATAATATGGTCTACTTCGTGAGTATAAATAGAAAAATCCTGATGAATGAGACAATATTCACAACATATTGAAGCTCTATTTACTACAAGCTTACGCAGTTCGACAGAAATATAATCAGAAGCCATGTTTCTTAATCATGTTTGAAAGCCCGTGATTTTAATAAAATCATCATATGTTCTAATTGCTCGTAAACATCTAACTCAGCTAATTCCATCGAACTAAGTGTTGCAGAACGGTTTTTTTCTAATAACTCTGACAAACGTTTCTGGGCTTGGGCTGAAACTTTAAAAGCAATTATTTCTTCAGGTGTTGGACGCTTAATTAAAAAATCGATAACTTCTTGATAAACTGCGGGAATATCTCTAGTCTCGGTTTCAACTATTGGTTGAGAATTTATTGGTAGATTTGCAACGTCTAACAATTGCCACAGCAATTCGGGTAAACGATTTTGCAGAGGTTTTAAGCGTTGGGCTAGTTCATCAGAAATTTGAATCGTTAATTCTGCCATTGCTCAGTTTGCGATACGAATTGTCTTGCATCCTAATTATAGCTTGATTCTCCTTCAAGCCGATTTTATCGTAGAGACTCGTCGCTTGTAATTACTTCCAGTTCTAATTCCAATTTTCACCAGCTTGTAGTTAAATCCTGCTGATTCCAAATATGAGGATTCTTTTTTATAGTTGGATTATCCAAAAATAGTAATTTAACGTTTTAGCATATATTTCTGTCAGAGCAATTTTAACTCAAAAGTAATTTTTGTATTTCTTTCAAATCAAATATACAAACATAGTTGCATTGCCAGTAGCCAATATGTAACCTAACAATTGTTTGTTGAATTGGACAGAAATTTAACTCAGCTTAAGTTCAATTAAATCCTAACTAAAGCGACTGGATTTGTTAAATAATTTTTATTCCACAAATATTGTCGCAACACTTGAGTTTGTCCCTTTCAACACTAACACCCATATTCAGTTGGAATTAAGCGAGCATGGTATATGAAAACGTAATCTATACCCAGAAAACACTTGCCGAAAGGTACGGAATATCAATCGCAGGTTTACAGCAATGGTATCCCTACGCGGGAATAGTCAAACCAAAAAAGCGCGGGGGCTATTTTGATGCAGCAACGCTGGAAATAGCGGATATTTTTTATGTTGCTATCAGGATGAGAAGGTTAACCTTCGAGGAAT
>JAAUPE010000134.1 GCA_012034595.1 Calothrix sp. CSU_2_0
GGTAAAATTGAAGTCATGGTGATTTTAGCTTTTAGATTTTGGATACATTCGCTGTCGCTCAGTACAAGCTTTAGATTTTGGATTTCGGATTTTGGATTTTGGATTTTGGATTTTGGATTTTGGATTTTGGATTTTGGATTTTGGTAGAGACGTTCCGGTGGAACGTCTTTTGTCTTTGTTATTACAATATTTTAGGTTTTTTTATTTAGGTCACATATTCAATGGTAGTGATTTTTTGGTGCGATTCACCAGAGAAAACCGCGATCGCGACGAAATTAATCAACATCAAAAACAATAACGCTACAGATAGATATTTGTAGAGACGTAGCACTGCTACGTCTCTACCGTTGGTTCTGTTGCAATGATTTATTTAATTGGTATAATTTTAGACCATTATCCAATTTTGTCCAAAATTCGCGTAGTTGTGCGTAATAAATAGACTGAGGCTTTTGAGTTGTCGCAGTCTATTTATTAAATGAAAAAGCTAGCTCAATTTAGAAAACAAATACCGTTGATTCTTCAGTACTTAATGTCTAAACCGATAATTGAAGGGATTGAAAAGCACAGTCCATAAGAAAGGAAAAGAGATAGAAGGCAGAAACTTTTGCTGATTCTAGGCTCTATTCTCGCGCTTTATGAATATTATGAATATACTTAAAACTTCCCATTACAATAATCATGAATGACTAACTTCAGCAGTGTGTGCTAATTGACACTGACTACATAGACCAAAGAATTCAAGAGTGTGGTAGAAAATTTTGAACTTGTGAGTAGCTTGCAATTCTAATTCAAGAGCATGTGCTGGACATTGATTAACGGGTATCGAAACACCACATTGCAGACAAGTTAGATGGTGCTTGTCTTGCTGTGCCAAACTGTAAAGTGCTTCACCATTGCTAAGGGTTCGCATCTGCACCAAACCTTCAAGCTTTAAAGCTTCCAGAGAACGGTAAACAGTTGCTAAACCCATGCTCTGGTTACGATTACGCAACTCTACGTACATATCTTGAGCAGAAGTGCCTTGTTTTGTTGTTTTGAGCAGGTTTAAAATCCGCTCTTGACTGCGGGTGCGTACAGCTTTCATAGACCGTCTTTTTAGTTATGTGCCAATGTTAATAATGGCTAAGTTCTAACTTAACTTTAATAAGTATGTATTATTATTGTCATCATAATGTAACAGAAAGATATAGCTTTACGTTTTTTTATTAAAAAACAGAGTAATTGAGCTATTATCCAAATCTTTATTTAGTTTTTATGACTGTTTAAGGTCTGGAAGCAGGTAATCTGCTAACTTGAAGCCAGTAATCAAGGCATCGGTATCTAAATGCTAACATCACCGAGAAACTTATAAGCCTTGTAGTGTTCGAGCAACGCTACATCTCTTCTACATTTTTCCACTTCTGGGTCGATCGGAAAATTATTTGCCCAGAAAAATGTAAATTTTTCTCAAAAAACCTGTCATGATGGGCATAGCAGCATTCAGATTAAGCCAGTGCAAATCAAGTATCAAGCCAAAATATTTGTAACGCTTCGTTCATCTGTGTTAGACCCAGCAGGGACAGCAGTACAATCCGGGTTAAAGCAATTGGGATATAACAGCGTTGAATCTTGTCGAATCGGCAAATACATCGAATTAACCATCATTGCCCCAGATGAGAAAACGGCACGTCGTGATTTAGATAAGATGTGTGACCAAATGTTAGCAAATCCCGTAATTGAAAACTACCGTTTTGACTTGATAGAAGTCGAATCGCAGACAGGGGTGTTTTAAAGAAGTTGCGAGTTGGGAGTTATGAGTTAAGAGTAATAATTCTCCCTTTTCTCCCGTTCTCCTCTCCTTAATCTTTCCCATTAATCAATAACCATTAACGATTAACTAAAAATGAAATTTGGGATTGTAGTTTTTCCGGGTTCTAATTGCGATCGCGATGTTGCTTATGTGACTCGCGATATTCTCGGACAACCAACCAGGATGGTTTGGCACCAAGACACGGATATTTCCGAGTTAGATGCGATAATTATTCCCGGTGGTTTTAGCTATGGTGATTATTTACGCTGTGGTGCGATCGCACGATTTTCTCCCGTAATGCAGCAAGTCACCGCACATGTACAGCAAGGTAAACCCGTTTTAGGAATTTGTAATGGTTTCCAAGTTCTTACCGAAGCTGGTTTATTGCCAGGTGTTTTAACCCGCAATCGCGATTTACATTTTGTTTGCGATCGTGTTCTCCTAAAAGTTGAGAACAATAATCTGACGTGGACGCAGGGATACAACAAAGGTGAGATTATTACCTTACCGATAGCCCACGGTGAGGGTAGATATCAAGCTGATACAGATACCTTAAAAGCAATCGAAGATAACGGACAGGTAGTATTTCGCTACGAGGGGGAAAATCCCAATGGCTCATTAAATAATATTGCCGGAATTTGCAATAGTGCGGGTAATGTGATAGGGATGATGCCACATCCAGAACGGGCAGCAGATAAAGTGTTAGGTGGTAGCGACGGATTGAAGATGTTTGCGGCAATCCTTGATAAAGCGATCGCAATGGTTTAAAAAAAAAAGTCAAATCAGAATATTTGTAGCTTGCTTTCCAGAGTGCGGCTATTTATCTTCTGCCCCACTCCCCTTGTGTCACCATTATTAGGTACTATATATAGTCCGCTCTTCCTCATCGAATTGCCATGACGCTGAATCCGAATCTGGATGAAGTCCAGTTAAGTAAGGACGATTACGAACGTTATTCTCGCCACCTAATTTTGCCGGAAGTTGGTGTGGAAGGTCAAAAACGTCTCAAAGCTGCTAGTGTGTTGTGTATTGGTACTGGTGGACTTGGTTCACCGTTGCTGTTGTATTTGGCTGCGGCTGGTATCGGACGTATCGGGATTGTCGATTTTGATGTTGTTGATACTTCCAATTTACAACGCCAAGTTATTCACGGTACTTCTTGGGTAGGTAAACCCAAAATTGAATCGGCAAAAAATCGCATTCTCGAAATTAACCCTTATTGTCAGGTTGATTTATACGAAACTCGGCTTTCGTCGGAAAATGCACTTGATATTATTCGTCCGTATGATGTTGTTATCGATGGTACTGATAACTTCCCAACGCGCTATTTAACTAATGATGCTTGTGTGTTGTTAAATAAGCCTAATATCTACGGTTCCATTTTCCGGTTTGAGGGACAAGCTACGGTATTTAACTACGAAGGTGGTCCCAACTATCGTGATTTATACCCAGAACCACCACCACCAGGAATGGTTCCTTCCTGTGCAGAAGGTGGTGTGTTGGGGATTTTGCCGGGAATTATTGGGATTATTCAAGCAACTGAAGCTGTAAAAATTGTTTTGGGTAAGGGGGAAACCTTAAGCGGACGTTTGTTGCTGTATGATGCAATGAATATGAAGTTTCGGGAGTTGAGATTGCGTCCAAATCCCGTGCGTCCAGTTATCGAAAAATTAATCGACTACGAACAGTTCTGTGGTATTCCGCAAGCACAAGCAGAGGAGGCAAAGCAACAGATGGATATTCAAGAAATAAGCGTGCAGGAGTTGAAGCAGCTTTTGGATGGCAGTACGAAGGATTTTGTCCTGCTTGATGTTCGCAACCCCCACGAATACGAAATTGCCCAAATTCCTGGTTCGGTTTTGATTCCGTTACCTGAGATTGAAGATGGTGGTGGTGTTAGTAAGGTGAAGGAATTATTGAATGGACATCGTTTAGTGGTTCATTGTAAGTCGGGAATGCGCTCGGCAAAAGCGATCGCACTTTTGAAGAATGCTGGGATTGAAGGTATAAATGTTAAAGGTGGTATCCTTGCCTGGAGTAAGGAAATCGATTCTTCAGTTCCTTCTTATTAGGAGTTAGGAGATTTTCAGAATAAAAATTACCACACAATTATAATTCCATTGTAGGGAAGAACGGCTGTACTCAGTCCGGGAATAGCAAGTTATACCAATTAACCAAAATCCTGATACATATAGATTTCTCGTAGGGGTTTAGCAGTGCGCTTTACCCCTACTCCCGTATTTGCTCAAGTAACTAGTAGTCTGTCAAGAACTACACCACAATACGATATATCGCGAACTTTTTCATTATTTCCCCGTCGTCATCAACTGGGGGAAGTATTGCAAATTATGAAGCGATTTGGACAAGCGATTTTGTCGTAGAAGTTTACCAGTATACTTAAACACACCAATCGAACCACAAATTGTTGCTCGGATTTCCTTGACATTTTTGTTATTTCGATTATTCTAGAAATATGGGAAACAAAGAAACGGCTCGTCATGCAGATATCTTTGCTGCATTAGGATCGGAACCACGATTAGAAATCATGCGATCGCTGTTTTCGACATATCCTGATGGGATGACAGTGGGGGAGATTCAGGAAAAGTTAAAAATTCCCAATTCCACCTTGTCGCATCATTTAGAGAAACTGCGGATAGAAGGATTAGTAAATAGTCGTAAAGATAGGCAATTTCTGTGGTATTCAGCGAATGCGGAGACAATGGAAGATTTATTGTCATTTTTGCTCACAGGAAAAAACCGTATTGTGACGGATTCTGCTGATAATAACTCTACTAAAGAGGGATTTACAATGGAGAAATTTTTTGAATCGATATTTGAAAAGTTATTTGGGTTTGTAACCGACAGGTTTAATATTGAATGGTTGCAAAGATTCACTCCGAAGGCAATTAATACAATTACCTTTGCTCAAAGTGAATCCCGTCGTTTGGGACATCGCTATGTGGGAACCGAACAAATTTTGTTGGGATTAATCAATGAAGGTAGCGGTATTGGGTGGGAATTACTCAACTCAGTAGGTGTAAATTTGGACAATGCTCGGATTGAAGTAGAAAAAATTATCGGTAGAGGAAAAGGGAATACACCTGTAGAGATTCCCTTTACACCAAGAGCAAAACATGCTATGCAACTGGCTGTTGAAGAATGTCGGCAACTTGGGATTAATTATGTGGATTCGGAGCATTTACTTTTAGGAATTTTGAAAGAAGGAGTAGTTGGTACGGGTAAAGGTGTAGCAATTCGTGTGTTGCGAAATTTGGGTGTAGATTTAGTCGGGTTAGAACAACGTTTGCAGGAATCTTTCACTTAAGATTCACGTGAAATTTTGCCATTGGGAATAAGTAATAGCAAAGTTCACTTAATTTTCATACCTGATGTTCTAACTTAGGGTCATAGCCAGATCTTGAGAAATTACATAACCTTAACTTTAGGTTTACTCAAGCAATTGGGGAGGAATAATAATGACAACTAACGTGAGTACAGAAACAAGCAAGAACGTTAAAAATATTAATGCTTCATTGTGGACAGGTATAGTATTGATATTGTTGGGAATAGCCGCGATCGCAGCACCAATGGTATCAACAATTTTTGCAGAAACTTGGACTGCTTTGATTTTGACATCTGCGGGATTTGCCAAGCTAGTTTATGCGACTCAAACACGTCACGAAGGTGGTTTTGTCTGGAAGCTACTATTGAGCGCCATATATATAGCTACAGGTATAATGCTATTTGTAAATCCGTTAACAGGAATTTTGACATTAACCTTATTACTAGGTAGCTTTTTGCTCACAGAAGGTACATTCGAGCTAATCTTAGCATTCCGTTTGCGTCCCCAACAAAATTGGACTTGGGCTTTAGGTAATGGTATCGTTACTTTACTATTAGGTGGCATAATTTGGTTCCAATATCCAACTAATGCACCCTGGCTAATTGGAACTGTTTTAGGTGCAAGCGTTATATCTACAGATATTTCACGGGTAATGTTATCGCTAAATGCACGTTCCATTTTGAATGATTCCAGTCAAGCCACAGTCTAATACCATTTTGGATTTTGGATTTTGGATTTTGGATTTTGGATTAAAGAAACCTCATTGGATAAGGATTCTGTTAATCAATCTGTCGCAATCATTTTTCAAATTGGTATAATCCAGTAGGGGCAAATGGCTGTTTGTCCTGATTTATATTTATATTTCCAAACGGCTGTTTGCCCTGATTTATATTTATATTTCCAAACGGCTGTTTGCCCCTTATTTATATTTATATTTGCCCTTATTTGTTGTATTGTCTTATCGATTAACAGAATAATCAGACAAGCGAATTTGCAATCAACACAGCAGATTCAAAATTAGTAACTTAAGAGGGGCAAATTTCGGGAATGAATCAAAATGAAATTGTAGTTATAAATAACAGGTTGGATAGAAAGCAAGCATAAACAACTAGCCATATTCCTAGACATGTTTATTTCAACCAACCTCAAGATATCAAAGATTAAAAAGTGTGGGGAGAAAAGACATGAAAAGCAAATTATTGACCGCGATCGCATTAGTTAGTACATTATATTTCACAGCACCAGCATCAGCACAAACCGACGTAAATACTAATGTTCGTCGCTTAATCGAAACCAGAGAATGTTATGGATGCGATTTGAGTAATGCTAACCTTGAAGGGACACATTTAATTGGAGCAGATTTGCGGAATGCCAATTTAAAAGGTGCAAATCTGAAAAATGCCAACTTAGAAGGAGCAGATTTGACTGGTGCAAACTTACAATCTGCCAACCTCACATCAGCTTTTGTTAACAGCGTCAGCTTAAATAATGCCAACATGATGAATGCTAACCTCACAAATGCTCAATTTATCAGTGCTGAACTTGATGGAGCGAACCTCATCGGAGTCAATTTAGCAGGTACAGAATTATTTAACGTTAATCTTGGTATTGGTGGTGAATACTAAACCTGACTTTTCACCAATGCTTGTCCCTAAATTTAAAGCGATCGCAAACTGGCATATCCCCGACTTCTAACAATCCTTGTACCTAAATTTAAAGCGATCGCAAACTAGCATATCCCCGACTTCTAACACAATGCTTGTCCCTAAATTTAAAGCTTGTACACAGAAGTTGGGGATATTGAACGCTCTAAATAACCTCCTATTCCCCAGTAATAGAAAGCCCTTCAACCCAAACACGAGGACAAACACCACCAGGGGTTAATTCAGGTTCTTTCTCCACATAAATAATCGATTTCAACACAGTTAAAAAATCCCCTGCAACAGTCGCAGATTCAATGCTAGTTTTCACACCTTTATTAATCATCCAACCATCAAAAGGCAAAGAAAACGAACCCTGCAAAGCTTTTACACCAGCATGTAAAGCTTGTAAATCATCAATTAAAATCACATTTTCTGCTGTTTCCAAACTAAATTCCTGCTCCGCTTTTGTACCTGCTGAAACATGATAAAAATTGGGACTAACACTAACTTTTGCCCCAATACTAGCATTACCCGTCGGCTTTGCATTCATACGTTTCGCAGTTCCCGCACTGTGAAGAAAACCACTTAAAACACCATTTTCAATCAAAGGAACTCGACGTGTGGGAGTACCTTCACCATCAAAAGATTCCGCACCAACATTGGCAGGATGTAACGCATCATCGCAGACACAAAGTAAAGGAGAAGCAATTTCCTTGCCAATATCATCAGGAGTAGAAAGACTTTGTTTGTCGAGAATATTTTGAGCGTTATAAAGATTAGAAAATCCACTCAACAAACTTAAAAAAGCATCCGGTGAAAACACAACCGTATATTTCCCAGTTTGCACCTTCTCATAGTTCAAATGGCTAATAGTTTTCTCCGCAGTTTCCTTAATACAGCCATTGATATCTAAATCTTTGACACCATGACTAACTCTAAAAGCTCCACCACTGCGGGGTTTTTTGCCTTCCTCCTCAGTCTTGCTATATAAATATACCGAAGCTAGGGAATGGGATTCAGTTCTTAACGCACCATCGCTATTTAAATAAAAGCGATCGACATCACGCTGTGCCAAATTATTGTAAGGTACACCCTTAATAGCCGGATGTGCAGCCATTAATTCCTTTTCAGCTAATAGTAAACTATTAATTAGTTCCGTAACACCAGCTTGTTCGACCTTTTCACTCGCTTTCATCGCTAGAGGTGCGATCGCTTCCGGGCTAAAATCGGGAACATTATCTTTGACACCAAAAAAGCTGGCATCATACGCAGTTTTCAATGCCAATTCTAAACCCTTGGGGTCAACATCCGTAGTACTTGTGACACCCATCGTATTTTCTTCATTCCAGACGCGAACCGTTACACCCGATAAATTCGAGGCTTTAACTTGTCTGGGTTCTCCTTGGTCTACTTGGACACTAGTAGAATCCACCGCAGAACCATATATATCAAATTTTTTGATACCCAGTTTATTCGCGCTAGATTTTGCCGCAGATGCTATTTCTTGAATCTTTGCCATACCGATTTTTGATGAATTTGATGGGAATGTTAATTATTCTTCAATCTTGGTCTATGTTTGGATGAAACATTGGTCTGTAGAGACGCGATACATCGCGTCTCTCTATATATATTTTCCCTATATATATTTATCTAACGTCCACCAACAGTAATCGAATCAACCTTAATGTGAGGTTGACCAACCGTAGTATAAATACTTCCCGATACAGAACCGCAGAACCCCGGAGCCAAAGACAAATCTTGGGAACACATAGAAATCTTATTCATGATTTCCTTAGCTTCTCCAATCAAAGTTGCACCCTTCAAAGGTTTAGTAACTTTCCCATTTTCAATTAAGTAAGCTTCATCAACACCAAAATTAAATTGTCCAGTCGCACCAACACTACCACCACCCATCTTTTTACAGTAAATACCCTTATCAACCGAGGCAAAAACATCATCAAGACTATATTCACCCGTGGCAATATAAGTATTCCGCATCCGACTTGCTGCGGCAAAAGTGAAATTTTGACGGCGACCGCTACCCGTGCGAGGATGACCTGTACGTGCAGAACCAGCCCTATCTGCTAAAAAGTTCTTTAACACACCTTTTTCAATCAACAGAGTTCGCTGTGCTGGCATCCCTTCATCATCCATATCGATAGTGCCAAAAGCATTTTCTGCCCTTCCCTCATCCCACGCAGTTAAACTTTCATGGGCAATTTTTTCACCTTTTTTATCAATAAATGGTGTAGTCTTCCGCTCAATTTGGGTAGTTTCCAGCAAATGTCCGCAAGCTTCGTGGAAAATAACCCCACCAAAATGATTTGCCATCACAATCGGATAATTACCCGATTCCACATAATCTGCATAAAGCATCTTACCCGCAGACTCAGAAATATGTTCGGCAGATTCATTATAATCCCAGCTACGTAAAAAATTAGGGTCACTAGTATTACCCGCACGTTCTGCGATCGAAGTCCTATTTGCTCCATCAGCACAAAGTAAATTAAAGCCTACCGACTGAGTAAGACGAATATCGCGGGCAAAAGTACCATCACTAGCAGCAACTAAAACCTCCTGCCAATCGCGAAAATAGGTAGCACGTCGGGATTGGATATGACTTGCTGTTTTTTGCAGTTTTGCAGTGCCATCGAGGAGAACTTCCCCCATCTCGCGGATGGAACTACACAGAGGCAACCAGCCATCTTTACCACGTTTTGTCGCGTAATCGCGTAATAATTCTAAATTAATTTCGGGAACAAAGGCATTAGGTGCAGGCAGTTGCAAACCCATAATGCCCAGTGCTTTTTCTAAAGCAGACTTTAAACCAGTAAAAGATAAATCGTTGGTAGTTACATAGCAGTCAGCTTTTCCAAGGAAAACCCTTACACCAGCACCAGTAGAAAGTCGTGGGGTAATGCTAGTAATGGTGTCATCTTCAGCAAGGGAACTAATATAGTTAACCCGTTCGAGAAAAAACTCTAGGAAATCCGCACCTGCTGCCCGTCCTAATCCGAGTAAAGTAGCTAAAGGAGCTTCCCAGGTTTCATCGAACCTTTCCTGGGTTGAGGAATATTGCAGATTTGGGAGTTGTTTAGAGAGAAGTAAGGTATCTATGAGCATAATTTGCCTCGCAAGTCCAGCTGGTTTCGGGGATTGAACTGAAATCCTGGTTGCCATCAGTGTAGCAAATCTCTTGAAGCCAAAAGGGAAAGTGGAGGGTAGGGGATACCGAAGCAAATTAAAAATGAAAATATTTTCATATAACCAATTGAGATAACCCACTGCCTAAGAAATGTTACATGGCAGTTTAAGGCAGTTATGATTCTTGATTTTATTTCAAAGGCTTAAAAGTCAAGGTTAAAAACTATCTTTTTTGCCCAGTAAGAGATATGAGCTATTTTATAGTCGTTTTAGCATAACAAGTAATGAAGAAACAAATTTATTTATGAATACATCTTTTAGCCAATAATTAATACTTGTTATAACTCACAATTTTTCTATCATAAATATTATGTAAATTATTTATGAAACCTATAAAGATTCAAGATACTTAAATACTATTTTTAGTAGAAAAATTACACTTGTACTCATTGGGCTAAAATACCAATCTTAACTATGTTTGCCATGAAATATTTCATCTCCAATGTTGCTCGTAAAGTTTATATAAATTTATTGTATAACGTCAAAACATTAGTTAGCAATCCAGAATGGTTTTTGATGAGAAAGATTTCTCGCTTCCATCTTATTCGCGATTTTGTGAAAAGGATTATAATTCAAAGCAACAAGTTAGAACTTTTAGAATTTTTAGAAAAACATAAATCACAGAAATCACAAATATTTTTAAATATTAATGTTGACAAAATTATCAAAAATTTGGAAAAAGAAGGAATATTTCAAGGTATTAATCTACCTACAGATATCGTCAATAATATTTTAGAATTTGCACTGAAAACAAATTGCTATGGTGACCATCAATATAAATTTGGTTTTCTGTTTAATGAAAGAGAAAAAGCCGAGCTATATTACAAACGTAGATTTATCAGTGCTAAATATTATAATATATCTCAAGAATGTCAGAGTATAAAAGAAATAGAAAGCGATCCAGTATTACTAGAAATTGCGGCTAGATATCTAAAAACGAAACCACTACATATAGGAACATTGATGTGGTGGAATTTTCCGATTAATTCAGAACATCAAGAATATAATAAAATTTCATCCTCAACCTATCATTACGATCTTGATGACTATAACTCAATTAAATTTTTCTTTTATTTAACAGATGTATATATCAATAATGGTCCACATGTTTATATAATCGGTAGTCATAAAAATAAAAAAATCCTCCACCAATTATTAAGAGGACGAATAAGTGAAAAAGATATAATTAGCTATTACGGTCAGGAAAATATACTTACAATTTGCGGTTCAGCAGGATGGGGATTTGTGGAAGATACATTTGCTGTTCACCAGGGAACTCGTCCAATTAGCCAATCTCGCTTGATTCTTCAGCTAAACTTTGCCAGCCATGACTATAACATGGAGAATGACTGGGTTAATCCGATTCGTCTTCAAGGTATTTTTTTTGGAGATGAAGATTATCCTCAGTCTCAGAAATAATCACCGAAAAAAGAAAATATAGTTTTATTTTTGCCTTCCTATAAAATTATTTTCGCTCGACACAAATAGCAGAAAATAATTTAAATAACTGGCTTTTCTAAGTTCTGGGGAAAGTCAAATTGTTTCAAGTCAAGCTTACGTCTTTTAATTGGTGCTGCTGGATTTCCTGCATACACAGTCATCGCTTCTAAAGAACGTCCAGTAACTCCTCCCAAAGTTAAAACAGCACCTCTGCCAACAGTAACACCTGGACCAATTACCGATTTTGCTGCAATCCAACTACTTTCTTGAATATAAATCGGGGCAGGAATTAGTTCAAAACCTGGATGATTCCAATCATGATTTCCCGTACACAAATAAACTCCTTGGGAAATACAAGAATGGCTTTCAATCACGACATTAGCAATATTATCAATCCAAGCATCTTCACCAATCCAAACATAATCACCAACGATTAAACGCCAAGGAAATTTAACCCTAACTCCCGGTTTAATTCGCAATCCTTTACCAATTTTTGCGCCAAAAGAGCGAAGTATTAATACTTTTAAATTAGAAACAGGTAACCAATGATTTTCAACTAGCGGTGAACCAATAAAATACCATAATAATTGTTTCCAGAAAGAAGCTCCAGGGTTATAATTCCCGGTACTATAGTTGTCTAAACGCATATAAATTAGGTTGATGGGTTTTCAAACTAGCTCCAGTACGACCAGTTACAATCCAAAAGATTGAACGACCACTATCTCTAAGAATCCGAAATTTTGACTCTTGAGGTTGGTCAGAAGGAATCGAAAGAGGAGTAAAAATAATACCTCGACTACCGAGAACCAGAGTTGCAATCGCTTTTGCTCTGGGTAGATGAAAATCCGATGTAATCAAGTACAAATGTTGAATTTTTTGCTTTTTAAAATCCTCGACTAGAGTTGTAAAATTAGTTACAGTATCCCTTGCTCTATAATCGAGATGTAGACGGTTACTAGCAATCTCCGCAGCTTGAAAAATTTTACGAGCTTCTTGTTCTGGAGTTCCCGTTGAAACCCAGATGTCTAATTCTGGGTAATATTTGGCAAATTCTGCGGTGTAGACTTCCCGTTGAGTTCCACCTCCAAGGGTGAGAATTGCTTGGGGATGGGGAGCTTGGGAAGATGCGATCGCGATTCTGATGGGAATAATTGAAATTAGAACAATTATGAAACCCAATACAGCTATACCTAAATATTTCAACCAACGATGCAAACGTTTCATTCTAATTTTCCATAGTTGTAAAATCAATCATAAATTTAGCTCAACTAAGGAGAATCGACAGCGTTTATGGAGTCTTTCATCTAATCTCAAAAACATTTAGATACTATTTAATTGCTTCAATCCCGATTGCCTGTAAATAATTTTCTTTCTTCTCAACTCCACTAAATCTTGTATCCGACCAATCACCATATTCGCACCTCCGCACTTGTTTAAAACCCTGTTGCGAAAGAGCATGAATTAATGATGGTTCATCCCACATCCATTGATGTCTGGAGTTAGAAAGAGCTTCACGCAAACGCAAATAAATATCTTTACGGCTAGTACTACAACCAACTAAGGACTCTTGTAAAAACTGCTGTGCAGCAATCGGAGATAATGAAGAATCATTGTATTGCTGTATGTAGCTATCTATATATTGCTTTAAATCTGGCACAATAAAACGAAAAATACCTTCTGGTTTCAGATATTTGAAAATATTTGCCAATGCAGTTTGAAAATCAGTTAAACTTAAATGCTCTAAAACATGGGCTGCAAATATTAATTGACAAGTATTATCTTTCTTGTTGAGACCCTGAATAATATCTCCATAGCTAACATTTTGTGACCATTTTGGACCACCACTCATAGCTAATATACTGCGTCCAATCACAGGAATTTGAGCGATTCTGAGACTAGGAGATGCATCAATATTTTCCCATCCTTCTACTACATTTAAACCACAACCGACATGCAAACATATTCCTTGATTTAAGGAATTTGATTTTTGTGTAATAGCAGCTTGAGATTTCATTGTTTTTATTTGCATAAGTTTCTACTTTTAGAATTTAAAGCTGAATAATTCAGAGGTCAAGGCTAAGAAGAGAAATACAAAAAGCAAGATGCAAAAAATACTATTTATTTTTCACAGCTATCTACCAATTAATCATTTTAGTCTATTAATTATGATAGTGAATTAATAGCTACCTTGCTTTCTGATTTCATATATTTTGGCATCAACAAGAAAGCGATACCAAAACCCTTGTAAAAAGTGAAAAATTAAACCTTCCATACCATCTAGAAAACCTAAACCAATAAAATAACGGAGAAAAAAGTAAATGAAAGCTCTGATAAAAAGAGGTGATTTACCATAAAGGTTTTGTTTTACCCATCGTCGCTGAGTAGCTTGGATAAAATTACTATTATTTAGTAATGAATCTTTTGAACTATTGACTTGACTCAGCAAATCTTGGACTTCACGTTCTGCGTAGCGATTATGCTTATCTGTCCAAAAACTTAAACCTTTATGATTCTCATCTATAATATCATAATTAAGATTTGCAGTCTGACCCTGAGAAAGAATCATATGCTCGTCCATCCAACGTTGTTCGCAAGTTGCTAATCCCGTACGCCAAATTCTGAGCAACCAAGTTGGATAATAACCACCATGACGAATCCAACGTCCCATAAAAAAAACGCGACGTTTAACTTGATATCCGCTAATATTTTGAGGTGTTTGCAGTAATACTTGTTTTAGTTCTTCAGCTAATTCATGAGTGATGCATTCATCTGCATCTAAACGCATAATCCAAGGACTATTTATAGGTAAATTTTCTAAAGCCCAATTTAGTTGTGTTGCTTGATTCTCAAAAGGATGTTCGTATACGAAACAACCATACTGTTCTGCTATTTTTACAGTTTGGTCATTACTCCCAGAATCAACAATAAAAATATCAGCATTGAGAGACTGCAAACTTTGTAAACAATATGGTAAATTTAAGGCTTCATTCTTAGTTAAAATAATGATGGATAGCCATTGCTTATTAACAAAATTTTGTCGCTGTGATGATAAATTAATGCTGGGTATTTCTTCGCTAGATTGCATTACCAGCCTCCTAAGTTAGCAATTAAATTTAAATAATTATTAGTCGATTTCTCTGCTGCAAATTTTTCCGAATTGGCGATTGCACGCTTACTTAATTCTTGACCGAGATCGGGATTAAATATAAGTTTCTCTATTTCCCGAGCAAGTAACTGCGAATTATTCGGTTCTACCAATACACCACATTCTCCGTGATTCAAAATTTCTTTTGGTCCTGTTGGACAATCTGAAGCAATTATTGGTACACCAAGGGATAAAGCTTCTAACAATACAATTGGCAAACCTTCCCACAAGGAAGGCATGACAAATGCATCTGAAGCTACAATATATCGATAGGGATTTCTATCATAACCAACTAAATCGACTCTTTGCTGCAAATTTAAATCCCGGATTTTTTGGGTTAAATTGTCTTTCTCATCACCATCACCAACTAAAATTAACTTAATTTCACTCGATAGTTTATGTATTGCTTCAATGAGAATATTAAAGCCTTTTTGCTTTACCAAACGACCACAGGCAACAATTACTTTATGTTTTCGCTCCGGATGTAGCCAAGGATGATTGACTGGTTTTTGCGACAGATTGCGGACATTTTCTAAGCTGATACCATAATGAATTACATGTATATTTTCTGATATATCAAAATTATTGCGTAAATCAACAGCAATATCATCAGATACTGCGACAACAGCTGAAGCCATTTTGTAAGTCCAACGTAAAAATTGCGATCGGCTCAATTTTTCGATAGCAGAATGTTGAGCCATTTCACTACTTTCATGTATTGCTTCAATCAAAATAATCGGATTTTTGAAATTAGCAATTTTCCCTGCTAAAGCAACAGCACCATTTAATAAACTTCCAAAAGAAATAATGGCATCAGGATTTATTTCCTTGATGACATTCTTGAGCGCTGGCACGTAACGGAATGGACCAGTAGGGGCAAGATATTTAGTTGAACTATCCCTTTCAAATAAGACATATACTGGTATATCATTAGGGATTTCATGGTCAAATCCCCCATCTCTACGTGCTAAAACAACTGCGAGATTATATTGATTTCTATCAATATGTTTTAGAAAAGTAATTAAAAATCTTTCCGCTCCACCTCCAGTTACTTTAGGTAAAACACATAAAATAGTTTTTAATCCAGTTTGAAAAGCAAATTTTCTATTGCTAGAAATTACACTACTATTACTTGTCGATATGTTCATATTTTTTGCCTGAATAAATTGGTAACGAATTATTTAATTAGCTGCGAATAAACCTTTCCCATTTTTTCGGCTAACCGATGCCAAGTGTAATTATCTAGAATAAATTTACGTCCGCGATCGCCTAATTTTTTTGCTTCTTCTGGATGTTGTAAACACCAAATTAATCCGTTAGCGATATCATCAGCATTAATATTAACAACGCGAACAGCTTGGGCGTTTTCTGCTTCAGGAAAATTACATCCAGTTGTGATTACACAAGGTAAACCAGCAGCCATACCTTCTAAAACTGATACGCTAAAACCTTCAGAATATGAAGGTGAAACATAAATGCTGGCAGCAGCAAGTGCAGATAATTTTATTTCACCAGTTAACATACCTGTAAAAGTGATATTATCCAAGCAGTTTGCTCGAGCAAAATATTGTTTTACAGAATCTAAATATTGGGTATTACTAGTTGTTGTACTACCTATGATTACTAAGTGTGAGTTGGGAAATAATTGCTTAACACGAGTAAAGGCAGAAGCTAATAAATCCAAACCTTTCTTAGGGTCTATTCTTGCAAGAAATACAATTAACTTTTTATCACGAAGCTGGGGAAATTGTTGATAAAATATTTCTCTACTAGGTAGGGAATCGAATTCTTCACTTTTTACCCCATTAGGAATAAAAACGAGATTTCTATGAACTCCTAATGATTTAATATTATTTGTTTCTGGTGAAGAAGTTGCGTGAATTGCTTGAGCATTTTTTAGCGCTTTTTTGACTGCAAAATCATAAAAAAATCGTTTTTTCCAGGCTCTATATGCAAATGCCCAAGGTTCAAGCATTCCATGAGGAGCAATAACGTAAGGAACTTTATTTTTTATCGCCAATTCGGCGGCAATATAAGTGGGATAATTAAAAACAGAATGGATATGGACGACATCATAGTTTTTGATGTTTGTAGTTAGCCAATTTTTTAATGGTCTCGAAAATGCATATGTTTCATGCTGCCAACGTTCAAAGAATAAGAGATTACTTTTACCCGCATCCGTATCTATTAATTCATAACGTTGTAAAGGGTCTTTTGTGGTAGCAATATCGACTTCAAACCCCATTTGAGTGATAGAATTACACAAGCTAGCTGCAATTCTTCCGGGACCACCAGTAGCAGCTTCAATTCCGGGAACAACGTGAAGAATTTTCATTAATTAACTCAATTAGATAATAATAGATGGAAACTAGTAGAAAGTATGTTTAGTAGAATTACCCGATTTAATAAATAGTAAAGAGGGCTTTAATTAGCAATGCTAATCATTGCAAAAGACTCACCTTGAAGCAGCTTATTTGTGTGGGGAAATAGTTGTAAAAATCCACTTAAAGCTAGTGAAGATAATAGGGAAATACGTATCCGTTTATTAGAAACCTGATAACACTTAGCAGCTAAAGAATTTGGATTAATTGCTGCATCATGTATGACTTTTAGTTGAAGTGAGTAAGCCAAATTTTTCCAAGATGGTGGTTCAATAATTGCTGCTTGTGTTTGAAAACCCACATCTTCTAAAGCTATCTTTAAACTTTTTGGAGTCCATTTATTAATATGATTTGGTGGCATATCTGGGCAACCAGTTAGTTGCTCTTGTAAAATCATGGCATCCCCATCAGGAACGGTGACTAATAATAAACCTCCAGGTGTAAGCAACTGACGACACTGGGATAAAACCTCTTGAAAATTAGATATGTGTTCGAGAACTTGAAACATTGTCACAACGGAGAATTCACCTGATTCTGCTTCTACCAATGTGGGTAAATCTGGAAACACATTAATCCCCACTTTTTCTAACTCCAATCTGGTAGTATCACTACCTTCAACAGCATATTTTTCCCATTGATTCCCAAGTGATTTTAAAAAGTTACCTGTACCTGCACCAATGTCAAGAATTTTACCTTTATCTAGCAAAGATATGACATTTTGAACTGCGACATCATAATCCCATCTCCATGATGGATAGCCATGTTGTTCGTGTAAAATGCTGTAAAATTCTTCGTCACCACCGATAAAGGGCTGACCAAAAGCAAAACCACATTCAGGACATCGAATTATAGAACATTCATCTCCTTGCCATAGTTTTCTGATTGACTTAACTAAACGTTGATTGCGAGTCGAATTTCGATTAGGTGGACAAAAATGTGCTGCTGCTTCTAATGCTGAGTATTTATAGATTGGTTCTTCAAAGGAAGTATTTTCGCAGACAGGGCATTTTATATTTATTTGCTGTTGTTTTTTATTATTAATTGCTGAAGTATTCATCTGTTTACCATCACTTGAAAACTAAGAAAATCATAAATTTTGACAAACTATTAATTTGCTAAAGCGTATTTAGCAGCTTGAATTAGTCCTTTAGCAAATTCATCAGGAGAAAATTTTTGAATATGTTCTAGGGATGCTTGACCTACTATTTTTAAATCAATATTTCCCGAACTCATTTTGTCCATTAACTCAGTTAGTTGATGCAAATTTTCAGGATCGAAACCAAATCCGTTGACAGCTTCGATGACTAAATCTTCAAAACATCCGCAACGATTGGAAATAAGCACAGGCAAACCTGCTGCCATTGCCTCATTGACAACTAATCCCCACTGCTCTTGTATGCTGGAGTGGATAAAACAGCTAGCATGGGCAAAATAAGGTAGTAATTCCTGCTGCTGAAGGAATCCAGGTAGATGTACCGAGTCTTGTAATTCATTTTCTGCTATCTGCTGTTCGATTTGCGATCGCAATTCACCATCACCACAAAGAACTAAATCCCAAGCTCTATTACCTACAAGTTGGCGATAATTGCTATATGCAGAAATCAAAAAAGGAATATTTTTTTGGGGAACAAAACGATTAATTGCTAAAAAATACGGTTTGTTTAGAGGTTGTGGCAAATGCCTAATTTTAGTTGGGTGAAATTCTTCATTACCAACTACGTCGAAAGGGAAGAATATCCCATTTGGTTTGATTCCTAAATTGAGTAAATAATCTTGATGTGGTTTTCCTGCAACTAAAGCAGATTTATAACCTTTCAAGAGGAAAGATTTAAATTTTTCTAACCACCAGCGACGTGGAGCATCATCTTCTTTGGAGTCAGAAAGAAGAATAGTTGCTTTTTTATTTAAGATACACCAAATTAGAGCCGAGAGCATGGTTTTTTCTGCATAACCAGCTATTGCTAAAATATCTGGTTTGATTTGAGCCAAAGTTGCTGCTGTCTGTTGATATATCTGTTTTATTCCTGCTTCTTCATCATTTTTATCGCCAAATATTGAAAAAATAGGAATATTTAAGTTTTGAATATTCGTTTTCCAAGCATATACATTATCCTGACGAGCAATTTCTATCCCAACTACATCCCAACCAATTTCTTTAAAGAGTAAATGGCAACTCTTGACTCTGGCTAAATGGTAAGGTCCATAATTTATAAACAAAATAGCTAATCGCATATATTTGTAAGATTTAATTTTATCAAAGTTGGGATATGAGACAATAATAAACTATCTAATTAATGCTCTAGTATCATTAGAGTTTCGTGCAAATAAAAATGATTTACTCATCAGTATGTACAAGAGAATTATTCTTAGCCAAATATAAAAGTCATAAGGTTGACCGTGTAAAAATAAAGCTGGTGAGTCAAATACATATATATAAATGCCTAATGACTTAATCATATCTAATTCTTGGCAGAATATTGAATTTAAAATTAGTCCATAGGGAATTATAAATGACACAAACAAAAATGTAATTCCTCCCAATAAACCTAAATCATAAAAGCTTGAACGATAGGAAAGTCAATCCACAAAGCTTTATATCCATGTCCAATATCGTTCATATGAGCAAGAGCATATTGCAACAATTCTCGTCTACCTGTTGCTGAAGCTTCTTTACTTGTCTGTCCTAAATAAGATGCAATGCCTCCTTGTAGATATTCGAGAAAACGCTTTTCATAAACTTTAAATGTTTTAGTGACTGGTTCCAAAAATTCTAAAATTGTATCTGAGTAAAAAATTATTATTAATAAAATTAAAGCCAAAGCAACCATTTTTATCGGGAATCCATTTAGCACAGATTTTTTTCTTTTTTATTGTCTTGATTTTCCTCGATTTCTGTTTTCTCTTCATTTTCATCTTGATTTGATATTTTATTTTTATTTTTATTTGAATCATTTTCGCTCTCTTTTTGAATCTCTTTGGCTTCTTCGATTCCAAAATTTTGCAATAAAATTTGACTTCTTTGCGTCTTTACCCGCAAGAGCATTATATAAATAAAACCTAACAAATGAATATAGGAATCGTCTGCTACCCAACCTTCGGAGGCAGTGGTGTTGTGGCAACTGAATTAGGCAAAGCGCTGGCACAAGAAGGAAATAAAGTCCATTTTATAACTTACTCGCAGCCCCCAAGGCTGGATTTTCTGAATGAGAATTTATATTATCACGAAGTTGAATTTCACTCCTATCCTCTTTTTGAATATCCACCCTATGAACTCGCCCTGGCCAGTAAGATGGTCAGTGTGGTTCGAAACGAAAAGCTGGATTTGCTCCATGTACATTATGCCATTCCTCACGCCTCCGCTGCGTACATGGCCAAACAAATTTTGAAAACCCACGGTATTTTTATTCCGGTAGTGACCACCCTTCACGGCACGGACATTACGCTGGTGGGCAAAGATGCCTCCTACGAGCCCGTGGTTACGTTTAGCATCAATCAGTCGGATGGGGTGACCGCGGTATCCAGCGACTTGCGAAAGCAAACCTATGAATCGTTCAAAATCACGAATGAGATTGAAGTTATCCCGAACTTTATAGACCTCGCCAAATTCAAAAAACAAAAGAAAGATCACTTTAAAAAAGCCATTTGCCCGAATGGGGAAATGTTGGTGGTCCATATTTCGAACTTCAGAAAAGTGAAGCGTATTGGCGATGTGGTAACCGTGTTTTCAAATATCCATAAAGAAATACCAGCCAAACTCCTGATGA
>JAAUPE010000299.1 GCA_012034595.1 Calothrix sp. CSU_2_0
AGATTAGTTCCTGAATCTGCTCGGTAGTTAAAACAATCAGGAAAAGTCTTCGGTTCCTTAATTTTTAGCAGTCTGGTTTTGACTGCTTTCCCTTTGCTGATGTGATGCAGGAATGGTTTGAATTTACTACCAATCGGCTGTCGATCTCCATGAGTCGTTATGCCACTGATTTTACCTAGCTGGAGATGAAAGTCATAGAACATCGAGACGGTTGTTCAGGGCTTGATTGATGGTCTTTGGCGATCGTTTAGATATTTGAGGTCTTAGCGGAATTACCCCTGGTGGTTGCGGATTTCTGAGCCAGTGGATGAAGTCGGCGAGCTGTTCTAACTTGATCGAACTCCAGTCGAGGTGGTGGCTACTCAAGAACTCCCAATACAGCTTGAGGTTGTAAGCGTATCCCCTGATTGTGTTTGGAGATTTCTCTAGGTTATCGAGATAGCGTAGGTACGCCATAATCGGTTCGATTGGCTGGTAGTCATCATCTAGTACCAGCCAAATTTGATGATTTGAATTGGGTATTCGACCTTTTTGAACTATCATAGATAACGTTATACACGTTATCTACTAGGATGTGTGTAAACTTCTATTAAGTTCACAAAAAGACTTTAAAACAATCGTTGTTGTTGTTGTGGAAGGTTATTTAATTGGGTTAGATGTTAAATCTTCTCGTGTCAGATCGGGAAAATCGTCGAGGATTTCAGCTTCAGTCATCTCGGAAGCTAGGTACTCAAGCACTTCATAAACCGTAATTCGCAAGCCACGGACACAAGGCTTGCCACCGCGTTTATTAGGTTCGATCGTGATGTAATTTCGATAATTCATAAATTATCCTCGCGTCCCCATTCGCTCCCTGCGTCCCACAAGTTTTGTATTTCCTGTCTATAAAAATCATACCAGAATCCATCTTTTGTCCGTAATGTGAATTTTGGCTTTGCTCGACCTGGCATTTTAAATGCATAGTCCAATCACAGTATTATACCGAAACTTTCCTTATAAACACTACAAATTCTTCTCCACTACCGATTTTGATAAACTTCTGCACCTGTTTAAATCCTAGCTGTGCCCACACTCGTTGTGCCCGTTTGTTGAACTGCGCTATCGTTACCCGCAACTGCTGCACCCTATATTGACTCGTCCCATGTCCTATTACAGCTTGAGCATATTGCTTTCCACGTCCTTGACCGACTAAATCTGGTCGTATTCCCATCCCAATGTCTAGGGCTTCATTGCTATAGTCTCCACCTGGCACTTGACCATCCGATCCGAAGGAGCAATACCCTTCGAGTTCTCCTTGTAGATTCAAGATTGCCCAAAAGTCGTTTTTCGGATCAATTAGATAGTGCAAATCCTCTTGAATTGTCTCAGCATCAAAGTTGTAGTAGTCATAGGGAGAACTGTAGCGCCAATTGATGATAGCTAGCGCGTGTTCTTTCTCAAGTTGACTGATTTTAAATGACTCTCGGTCGGGTGCAGCGATTTGCTTCAATGTTTGAAACGCATCTAATAACAATCGCACTGCTCCCGATTCCCGTTCTGATTTGCGATAGGCTAACCAAATTTGATTCGTTACCGCACGATTTGGCTTCAATAATACTTGCAATTTACCCGAATTAATTGTATCTATGCAGAGATAATCGGGAAGGACGCTAAAACCATAACCAAGGGCGATCGCATCGTGAATCAAGCGTAAATCTGGTAACACTATTCGGGGAACTAAATCCAAGCGCTTACCAAATACGACTCGCCAAAACCGTCGGATAATTGGTAGCTCTTCTCCGTAGGCAATAAGCGATGCTCCGTAGGAGCCGCTAGGCGATCGCAAATCTTCTTCCAATTGTTGAATATTTGCCGTGTTGGGAATATTTAATTGGGGAGAACCTACCAACCAAAAGCTTTCTTCGTGAATTAGTTGGTATTCCAAGTCGGTGCGGGCAATTTTTTGGGTAGCGATGACCGCATCCAAACCACCTTCGAGTAATTGGGCGATCGCATTTTCTGTTAAGCCGAAATAAACCCGGTACAACCATTTTTCTGATATTGGTAAACGCTCTAACACCATCTGGGCAAAAAATTCCTGGGGTGTACCAATCCGTAATATTTGCGGTGTGTTGATCGGTGTGGTTTTGGCAGTAATCGATTCCAAGAGTAAAGATACGAGCGATCGCAAAATCAACAATTTCTGCAAAACCAAGCTGTAATGGCAAAAATTCAAGACACTCTCGCACCGACGGAAGTCAAACCGGATGAATATAAGGCGATTTTCTTCGCGGGTGGACATGGGGTGATGTGGGATTTTCCGGATAACAAGCCATTGCAACAACTCACCGCAACGATGTACGAACGGGGCGCGGTGGTGGGTGCGGTATGTCACGGTCCAGCTGCGTTGGTGAATGTGAAGTTGTCTAATGGTAAGTATTTGGTCGCAGGGAAAACCGTAGCTGCTTTCACTAATGATGAAGAAGCGGCTGTTGGATTGACGCAGGTGATGCCATTTTTGTTGGAGTCCAAGTTAATCGAGCGGGGAGCCAAAACACAGCAAAGCTGTTAATTTTCAAGCCCATGTCGTGGTGAGCGATGGCTTGGTGACAGGACAAAATCCCGCATCGGCTACAGGGGTGGGTGAAAAGATGGTGGAGTTATTACGGAAGTCTTCAGGGGGTATTTAGAGTACAGGAGTATTGATTTATTTGCTTGAAAATTGAGCTTAGATGCTATAGCGGGGCATTAGCACCCCAGGAAATGTAAAGTGCATCTTAATTAAATCCAATTTGGTTCCTCACTCGTCTTAGTAAACAGGTGCAATTGGAGTTTCTTATCTCGTAAAAACTCTGTACCAGCATCTTGTCATGCAATGTTGAGGATAAAAAGCAATTATGTACAAAAATAGCAAATTTTTACTCAGTCTACTGTGTTTAAGCAGCTTGGTTTTGACAGTATCTTGCACCAGTGGAAATTCCGATAATATTTCCCAAAACCAAGTGCCATCATCGACTACAGAAGTTGCTCAAGCTGACCCCTGTGCTGGGAAAAATCCTTGTGCTAGTAAAGATAGTTCCAAAAATCCCTGTGCTGCTAAAAATCCTTGCGCGGGTAAAGATAATTCCAAAAATCCCTGTGCTGGGAAATTAACCTCTGTGGGAGGACCTCTTGCACAAGAACTTCAAGGTAAACCAGTTTTAGTAGATGTATTTGCAACTTGGTGTGCTGGTTGTAAAAATATTGCTCCCACCTTGTCCCAATTGAAACAGGATTATGCAGGTAAGGTTAATTTTGTGGTTTTAGATGTAACTGACCAAGCGAAAGTGAAAGAGACGCAAGCCCAAGCAGAAAAATTGGGTCTAAGTAAATTCCTGGAAGCAAATAAGAGTAAAACTAGCACAGTAGCTATTGTTGACCCGGCAACTGGCAATATTTTAACGATGTTTAAAAATAATCC
>JAAUPE010000300.1 GCA_012034595.1 Calothrix sp. CSU_2_0
GAGCTAGACCAATCAAACGGGCAATTCAAAGAGAAGTAGAGAATGCGATCGCAACCAAAATTCTCGAAAACAGTTTTGTATCGGGAGACACCATCGTTATAGATAGCAGCGAACAGGGATTATCCTTTAACAAAAAAGTAGCATCCAAACCTGCGATCGCAATCAGCACTTCCCCTGAGAGTATGGTACCAACTACCGTTACTTTACTGGAGTCAGCATCGGAAGTGTAGACACCATCTCATGTACCTTGATTTTGGAGACATAAAATTCCGCTTATGTATGTCTCCAAATTAATCGGTAATCATACCATTTTGGATTTTAGATTGGGAAGCTCTTTCTGTAAGTCCATCCGTTGCTTTTTTTCAAATTAGTACGAGAAGGCAGAAGTAAGTAGGCAGAAGACAGAATGAAGAAAGTATATTCTATAAGCTTTTCAGCTATTTAAAATAGTAAGCTTTCTCTTACAAAGTTTGGCGGGACGGAAACCGACACCGCCAACTTTGCGCTATTTCCGCCGTCCTGTACTAGTATTATCAAAAATTCTCTGAAAAAATAAAAATAATAAATTTAAAATACTAAATTTAAAATCATAAATCCAAAACATTAAATTCAAATTCAAATTTGGGAATAATAAATTTAGTAAAAACTAGATATTTCCAGGTAATGATAAGGATTAGTGGTTATCCAGCATTTAAAACCAAGTATAAGAACCCATACAACTGGTTACTATACAAAAATATGCCAGCAACAGCAGCAGTTGTGGAAGAATTTTCCTACAAAGAAATTATCAGGAATAAATACGATATTCTTCATCTCCACTGGGTTGTAGAGACAGTTGTTCGACATCCAAATTTGTTGATTGCTTTAGTGCGATCGCTCGTAATGTTGATATTGATTGATTTCGCCAGAAAACGAGGAACAAAAGTTATTTGGACAATTCATGATGAAACACCTCATTCATTTGTTCATCCTCGTTTAGCAAATTGGTTTCAAAAGCATTTATTGAATCGGGTAGATGGTTATATTAGTTTAAGTGAAAAGACTAAAGAAATTGTAGAAACAACTCTACCAAAACTCCAAAAACTTCCTCACGCAGTAATTAATCACGGACATTATCGAGATATTTACCCCAATACTATTACCCCAGAAGAAGCACAAACAAAGCTGGAAATACCAGAGAATAAACGCATAATATTATTTTGCGGATACATCGATACTTACAAAAATGTTCCCCAATTAATTCGAGTATTTCGTGAATTATCACCACCAAATTGGGTATTAGTTATAGCTGGAAAAATAGAACGCACAAATCTCAAAGAAGAAATTGCGATTGCATCAAAAAATGACCCCAATATAAAGCTATTTCTCAACCATATTCCAGATGACGAACTCCAAATATATTTTCAATCTGCCGATTTAGTAGTTTTACCATTCAAGAAAATTCTTAATTCTGGTAGTTCTCTGCTTGCACTTTCCTTTAATTGTCCAATTTTAGTTCCCAATTTAGGTTCGATACCCGAACTCAAAAGTATAGTTGGAGAAGATTGGGTACATACATATTCGGGAGAATTTACTCCAGAAATACTGTCTCAAGGATTGGATTGGTTAATTAATACACAACGTTCGAGCCAATGTATGATGTCCAAATTTGACTGGGAAATTTTAAGTAAAGAGACATTAGAACTCTATCAGAAATGTTTGAAATCAGAAATTTAGAAACGCAAATTTAATCATAACCTTCAATTCTTATTTATTCAAATGAAATGGTGCATTCATCTACACAAATACACCCTATATAAATCCTAAATCATTTGTAAAAATTATTATCTCTTCCTTCTTTCTTCCCTCTGTATGCGGTTCATTTCATAATTTGTATTTTTCGTGTTGGTTTAGCCTAACCCAGAACTCATCAAATAGAACTGCTATAAATTGGTATTTTATTTAATCCATATTCCTTACAAATACTGTAATAAAAAAGATGAAAATAGCATATGTAACAACATACAACCTGATGGACTCATCCAAATGGTTGAAGTATAACCAAGGGAATTATGGTTCGAGTCAATATATTTTTAATTCCTTAAAATCAGCAAATATTAATATAAATTGTATTGGCGATTTGCAAAACAAACATGCTTGGATTTCGCGTTCAAAATGGATATTTTATCGACAAGTATTTCAGCAAAATTATTATAGTTGGGCAGAACCACTCATCTGTCAAAATTACTCACAGCAAATAAACATAAATTTAGAAAAAGTAGGTGCTGATATTATTCTTTCACCCGAAGGATTTACACCTCTAGCATATCTAAATTGTCATCAACCATTAGTATTGTGGCTAGATACAATCACAGCTTCACTGATTGATTATTATCCTTATTTAAGCAATCTTTGCTACGAAACCAAGAAGAATATTTACTTGCTCGAAAAAACCGTATTAAACAAATGTAAAAAAGTAATATTTACATCAGATTGGGCAGGACAAGAAGCTATCAGAATCTATGGTATTCCCGAAGAAAAAATCGCCATTATTCCCAGAGGAGCTAACTTTGAATTATATCCCGGACGTAATACCAACGAAATTTATCAAATTATTAAATCTCGTAGTCAAACCAAAATCAAACTAACTTATATTGGCATTGACTGGCAAAGAAAAGGAGGAGATATTGCCTATCAAATCGCCAAAACACTACATAATAATGGCTTAAACATTGAATTTAAAATTATTGGTGACTTACCCAAAAATATCGATAAATTTCCTAACTTCGTCAAGCCAGTCGGTTACATCAATAAATCGACACCAGAAGGCAAAAAAATTATTACCACGAACTAGCAGACTCGCATTTTCTAATTTTACCAACCCAAGCAGACATTACACCCAACGTACTCATCGAAGCAAATGCATTCGGTGTACCCTGCATTTCCACCCATATAGGAGGCATTCCCACCATTATCAAAGACAACCTTAACGGTAAACTATTCAAACTAGACGATTCAATCACCAACTATTGCGACTACATAACCAACACCTTCCAAGACTACTCAACTTACGAAAACCTAGCAATCTCCTCCTTCAACGAATATTGTACCCGTCTCAATTGGAAAGCCGTAGCCAACACAGCCAAGCAAATATTTACAAACTTAACCTAACCAATCTAAATACTCCCAGCAAATAGAACATCCCAACCCTACAAACCCATCTGTCGCCTTATTTTTGCAAATTGGTGTTATTTTTTAGTGTTCATCTTCCTTAAAGCATCAAAGTCGAGTAGTTCACCTTGACAATTCCTGACGAGTAGGGAAATCCGAATATATACTGGGGTACAAACAGACATATAAAAAAAGAGCGATCGCACACAACTTGCGTTTAAAATCCAGTGTGGGGTAGTTATTTTCTCAAAACTTCCTCAAAAGAACTTCCCAACACACC
>JAAUPE010000025.1 GCA_012034595.1 Calothrix sp. CSU_2_0
ATTGATTTGAAACTGCCAGCAAGTAGGCAAGACCAGATACGGGCGGAAAAAGTTGTTTCCATCCCCGTGAGGGGTAATTGATTTGAAACAAGAATTCTATTACTCAAATTATGATTTTATTTTTGTTTCCATCCCCGTGAGGGGTAATTGATTTGAAACCCTACCCTTCTGAAAAGGTTACGCCGAGAGGTTTTCAAGGTGTCATTTTAGCGGGGGGTCTAATTTACCTGTCAACAAATAAAACTTATTGACATTAGACACACCATACACCCTTGTCAAACCCATATATAGCAAGCAATTAGCGGGGGTCAACGATAGAATAAGGGTTTCAGAAGTTGCTTTACCCCCGCTAAAAACTTACGTATGCATAGTCAAAACAAGAACTTTTGCTTTCAGACTGAAACGTGAAGATTAAGTTTTCAAGGTTCTATTTCATTACTTAGAAGTGTAATGTAACACTCTAAATTTTTGGCAGCAGAAACAAGAAACTTAACATTAATTTTCATCATTATCTCTCCCAAATCATCGCTCGATAAATTTCCACCTCACCCTGCAAACAAGAAATATACTCCCGAACCTGTAACTCGATCGCCCGACGATATGCTACTTTTTGTCCAGAGTGAGGATGGGTAACTTCTGACTGTAACCTCTCTTCCCAATGCTTGAGAAATTTTTTGAGTGCGTGAGTCTGGAAATAAACCCCTCCACGTTCGTCTGGTAAAGTAAAATCATCAATTGTGAAAACTTCGGAATTGACTAAATAAACCACCAACGAATCAACCAAGCACGCTCTCCATTCTTCCATTAAATCGGAAACTAATGCTGGATGATTATCACGAGGAACATGCAAGTTACCAAAGTGCGTATGTAATCCCACCGCTTGAATAAAAGAATAAACGTTTTGACTCAACAAGGTATAACCCAAACTGAGCATACTATTAATTGGGTCAGTCGGAGGACGTTTGGTACGTTTATCAAACTTAAACTCACCAGAAAATAGACTTCCCAAAGCTTGAAAATAAACAGTTGCTGCTCTCCCTTCATAACCTCGCAACGCATCCATACTCTCAGCAAAAGGTAATTTGCTCATCAAAATTTCCAAGTCATCTGCGGCTTTTTTAATAATACTCACATCGGCATCTTTTGATTTGCGACGACGGTTTAATCGCATGAGTAAAATACGTGAGTTGTGCAACTTTGCTTTAACTATTGCTTCGGCTTGCTTTTTGGTAAAATCAACATTCTGACAACACTCCACCTGACGCATCAAATATTCGACTTTTGCTTCCCCTTCTACCTGCAATCTCCCGAAATATCTACCTTTCTGCGATAGATACATCACAGAAATTCGTCGTCGCAAAGCCATAGAAGCTGCACCATGCGATACATTACAGCAACCAAATAACACAACATTACTCACCCGGTTTACCGGAACCTTAATCCGTAATTCTCCTTGATAGTAAACAAGAAATTGTTGATTTTTTACACTCAAATAAGCACCTTGGTCGGTAACATATAAAGTAGTCATAAAATCCTGCCAGTAATGGGAAATTGCGGCTCGTGGAAAATTAACAGGTTTATCGATACTGCAAGCTTTGGGAGGACGGGAAACGGGTTTTGCTGGTTTGGGTTTGCGGCGAAAATAGGGTGTACCTGAATCATTAATTACCCATTCCCCCTTGAGTACAGGTTCCGGTGGTGGAGGTGCATAAACCTTACCATTGGCAAATCGATACCCCAAAAAGTAAACTCATCATCGGGAATATAAATCTGGGTTTTCTCAGGTTGTAGGGTTAAATAAACCTCTCCCAACCACGCAGTAATGCGATCTAAAATCCGATTCGCTTCATTCCAACTACTACATGCAATCACAAAATCATCACCATACCGCACCAAATTAATATTGTTACTCAGACACTTGCGATCGAAACCAGTCAGGTATAAATTTGCCAAAGCACCAGACAAAGTACCACCTTGCAACACACCTTTACCTGAATTGATAAATTGTCCAGCAACGATAATTCCAGAATTTAGATGTTGCTCAATTAACTGCAATACAACTGGTTCCAGATTTAATTGTTCCAAAGCAGTCAGTAATAATGCCCAAGTAAGATTGTCAAAAAAGTTAGCAATATCAGTCTTGATAATCCACTTTGGTTGATACTGATAATATCGATATAAATGCTGTACAGCTTGCTGAATATTGCGTCCAGGACGATATGCATAACTGCAATCGACAAACGTATCTTCTAAGGGAAAATACAACTCATCGAGCAACAAACGCTGTACAACTCTATCTCGCACAGTCGAAATACCAATTAATCTTTTACCACCATTTTTCTTGGGTACGTAAAAGCCCTTTGCGGGACTTGTAGCGTAGGTTTCTTGTTGTAAATGGCGTAGAATAATTGGTAATTGCTCATCAGCAGATGCTGCAAACCAATCAACAGTTATACCATCCACACCAGCAGTACGACTTCCCCCACGGACTTGCGCCCATGCGAATGTAAGCTGTTCTAGAGTGAACATGAGTTAAATTTAAAGTTAAAAGTGACAAGATTGAAAATCAAGGGTTGAAAAGCAAAAGCCTGAAATACTACACATTCGCAGAATTAAGCGAAATTTACCTGTAAATCTGATTAAAAAGCGAAAAATGCACCTTTTAAGTGGTAGTGCAAAAATATTTATACTTTCCGAAAATCTCAAACCCTCGTCATTGCGAGGAACGAAGCAATCGCAGTATATATTTAATTTTGCGTAACCACTTACTTGAACTTTTGCCTTTAACTTAATTTTTGCAGCTACATATCTGACTTCATGTATGACTTATTGACGCGAATATATGACTTCGTATATGAGTTAATTAGAAATATATCTTCTAACTTCTTCCCTGTTATGGAGCGAACACTAGTTGCATCACTTGAAGGCATTAACTTGGCAAAAAAAGCCTTCAAGTCCAAAGAATGACTCAAACAGATTTTGCGATAGAAGTACAACTCGGTTACACAACAGTTAGTAACTTCTTTAACCAAAAACCAATATATCGCACGAATTTCCAGGAAATTTGTGTCTTTCTCCGTTTAGAATGGCAAGATATCGCAGCATCTCCAGAACCAGAAACTCCACAAATAACCCTTGTTGAAGAGCTTTGGAATAGAATTATACAGTTAGGTTCCCATAGCGAACAAATGGGATTAATATTAGTCGAAGAAAAAACCCTTGGTTGGGGAAAAGATAAACCAAGTCGTTATGTAAAATCAGTACGTATAGGTAACTATATTCAATTTGAAGTAGATTTTCAAACTCCAGGATATTTATTACTCCTACAAAAAGACACAGCAGGAGAAATCTGGTGTTTTTGTCCCTCCTGCTTTGCACCCCAACAACACTTGGAGAATGGTAAAACAAGCTTACCGCAAGAAAATTCACCAATTGCCTCTTTCCCAATAGAAGGTGAACCTGGTCAAGAGCAGATTTTAGCAGTTGTGACAAAAGACTTACCAACTTTAAACTGGCTACCTCAAGGCAGCGATGAACCCTTACAACTAGATGAAAATAGCTTGACAGAATTGATAGAATATGTAGGTAAATGTGAAGAATATCAGGTTCTATATACAGATTACACTGTGATCGATTAATTTAAAATAGCGCCTAGTAGAGGCTGGCGGAAATGAAGCTACCATTACAGAAAGCTGAAAAGCCTAGAAAATCTTATTTCTTTCTTTTGCCTTTTGTCTTTTTACTTTTGCCTTGTTGTACTAGACTGTTACTCCCGACAATTTTAAATCATTTACCGGACAGCGAATCTGGGCAACCTTGGGTTCACAAACCTATGTAGTTGTCAACCGTCGGTTATTTCAGGAAGTTGGGATTCCGATTTCTGCGACAAACCCCTGTATTGGTGGGAAATGAACAATAATTCTTAAGTGCGATCGCGTTTTCTGATGGATTAAGATTGGAAGCTAGTGAAGTCAATTTCTTTGGTTAACTGATTTTCCCTATTAGTCTATCAAGATAAAAATTACGGTTGTAAAGACGTAGCAATGCTACGTCTCTACAGGGTTGTGGATGTATACATAACCGTCAAAATAAAATTGACAGACTACTATGTCAAATCCATCGCCATTTTTAGCCAATGGCAAAACTCGACACGAATCTAATTTGATGAAAATCTAAAATGCGATATCTGCGATGAGCTTCGCTAACGACCAAGCGCGTACCAAGCTAATCAGCAACCTAACAAGTTTAGCGATCGCTTTGATAGCTTTCTCAACCAAGCTGCAAGTTAAGTGATGGAAACAAGTTTTATAGTTTTGCAGCATACGGAGATAAACACAAGAAGGCGAGACTTTTTGCAAATCACCGGCTTTAAGTGTAAAGTTAGATACGTAATTGCTTGCGATCGCTAAATCTATTCCAGATTGAGCTACTTGAATTTGGTTGCTTTCTAAGGCTATTCATTTACTTGCTGTCTGTATTTGCATAAACTGTGCTGTGTCCTTAGCATTTATTCACAAAATTTAATTAAATATAATTATGAACTTTGAAGAAAGTTTATCAATCTTAGACACAGCTATTTTCGATAAAATAAATAGACATTTGAAGGATATAGAAGTAATTATTCTAGAAGGTTCGTGGCATAGTTTGAGCTATGAAGAAATTGCTAACAAAGAAGGTTATGCAGCTAATTATTTACGGCAAGATGTTGGTTTCAAGCTATGGAAATTCTTGTCGGAAGTATTAGAGGAAGAGGTCAATAAAACTAACTTTCGTGCAGCAGTCGGACGCTTAGTCAATCGTCATCAAGTGATAGCAAGTTGTAACGAAAAAAAGACTATTTCATTAGAAACAAGTCTATCAGATTTTCCACAGGTAAAAGATTTTAACACGAATAAACCAATACTAGAATATCCGGAAGGCTCTGTACCTATCAACTCGTTATTTTATCTCCAAAGGCAAATCGACATTCGCTGTTATGACAAAATTCTTCACCCAGGCGCTCTAATTCGGATTAAGGCTCCCCATCAAATGGGTAAAACTTCTTTATGCGATCGCATTCTTGCCTACTCCAAGCAAAAGGGTTACAGTACAGTTCGTGTCAACTTGCTACAAGCTGAAGCAACTATTTTTAGTAGTTTGGATAAATTTTTGCGTTGGTTTTGTGCTTGTATTAGCCACAAATTAAAATTATCGACTTTTTCCCATGAATATTGGGATGAATGTCGGGGCAGTATTATTAACTGCACAACATATTTGGAAGAAAATATTCTAACAACTATCGATCATAGTTTAGTTTTGGCATTAGATGAGGTCGATATAGTTTTTCAATATCCCGAAATTTCTCAAGGTTTTTTCGCAATGCTACGTAGTTGGCATGAAGAAGCAAAAACTATTGATATTTGGGAAAATTTACGGCTAGTAGTTGTTAATTCGACTGAAAATTATGGGTCATTAGATATAAATCAATCGCCTTTTAATATCGGTTTGGTTGCCGAATTAGACGAATTTACTCCAGAAGAAATAGAGGAATTAGCCCAACGTCATAATTACGGTTGTAATTCAAATCAATTACAACAATTAATATATTTAATTGGAGGTCATCCATATTTAACTCGATTGGCACTCTATCACATGGCTTTGGAGGACACAACCATAGATAAACTATTACAGGATGCTCCCACAAATGCCGGAATATACGAAGCTTATTTACGACGAATTCTGAAAAATATTTTATTGAATGAAAAATTAACTACAGGATTTATGAAAGTAGTTAATGCTGACGAACCTGTTGCGATCGAAACAATACAGGCATACCAACTATACAGCATGGGACTTATTAAGAGAGTTGGCGATAAATTAGTCCCACGCTGTCAGCTATATCGAAGATATTTTCGAGAACACTTAAATAAATAGCAGCAATAATATAATTATTTCTACTATCCTTTCAATATATCTATCTGATATTAATTAACTGATAATCACCTTCAATTTTAATTTTAGAAGTATAGTTAGCAGTTGCACCTTGAGGTAAAGTTAACATCAAAATCACTGGTGTTGATTGGGCAAACTTGATTTTTTTGACCTGACGACCAGGTATACCAGGAGTAGCACCAGCCAGAAGTTGGGAAAATTCATTTCCATCTTGATCTTGAACACTAACTGTTGAAACTACTCCATTCCCATTTGTAGAACCAGCATCAATATCAAGGGTAAGCTTTAATTCCCCAGATTTTGCGATGAAATAGTAAAAATATGTTTTTGCTTCGCTTTTTAAACCAGTTACAGAGATTATATTAGTGCTTAAGGTTGTTGGTGCATCTCTATTTGTAGATTGTGCATTTGCTCGTGTGATTTGGGAAGTAACGAGAATTGTAGTAGCAACCATGATGCTAAGAAATATTCCAACTGAAGATGAAAATTTGAAGTTAGTTTGATGCTGGCGTAATTTCATCAAGGACATGGGATATCTCCGATATTTTTTAGTAATGATTATTTGTTGATAATACGAGTGAATGTATTATCTATCAATTTGGGGTCAATCCCTTTGTGTTGACTTATATGATTGATTTTTTGGTTTTATGCAGTGCATCCTGATTATTCATCCAAAAGCTGGCTTACCCTAACTTGCTCAATTATCGAGGAGGAGCGGGGAGAGTAAATACTTGTATGTCAATATTATTAGGAAATGGGTTACTTACTGCTTGAGTACCTCTGACTCTATTAGCTTGAGCACTAATTTGAAAAGTCCTTGCTCCGTAAGCTCCTATTTTGGGAAGATAACGAAATGCTAAAGTATAACTACAACCTTCACTCAGATTATTCCCTGTAGCTAAAACTTCTCTACCTAAAGTTTTCTCTTTAGGAATATTAAATCTACCTGGTTCAGGTTTAGTAGGAATAAACTCTTTCATAGTTACACTAATTTGATTACAAGGAATATCCTCATCTGTAGCATCTCCTTTAATTATATTTCCAGTAATTTCAGTATTGGGTACTGGTTGTATCTGGATATTTTCAACAAATGGTTTCGCATTCGCTATGGTTGTAAAGGTAGCCAGCAAGCTACATGTTAAAGTTGCGATCGAGGCTTGTGAAATTAATACTTTCATCCAGGACATGATAATATCTCCGATATTTTGTGGGGGTAATGATTTGTGCTTTGTGTTGAGTTATATGATTGATTTTTTGTTTGTATGCAGGACATCCTGATTTTTTATACAAAAGTTTTACCAATTAGCTCGTGCCTATCCAATGAGATTAGATAGAGCAAGTCCTCCAGCTGCAACATTATTGTGAAAGTATTAGAAACCTAACAAAAGCTTAGTGCTGCTGGGCTTTTGTTAGACACCATCATTGGCATTGACTTGCAGGAAAAACATATCCTTCAACTCTGGCAAAAGTGTACCCTGCTTCTTTCGCACTTGCAGCACCTTCACTGGTTGCAGTGGTGAAATTATCCCCTCTTTGGGCACTCCAATATAGATTTAGAGGAACTGTTCCCGGTTGCTGCTGACGAAAAACATATCCTTCAACTCTGGCAAAAGTGTATCCTGCTTCTTTAGCGCTTCTAACACCTACATTGGTTGCAGTGGTGAAATTATCCCCTCTTTGGGCACTCCAATATAGATTTAGAGGAACTGTTCCTGGCTTTTGCTTGCGAAAAACACATGCTTCAGTTCGTGCATAACCGTAGCCAGCTTCTTCTGCACTATTTTTACCCTCTAAAGTAGCAGTTACAAAATTGTCTTCTCTCTGAGAACTCCAGTACAGTTCTAGTGGCACTAAAGGTTGAGTTTCCTGTGCTTTTACGCTTGCAGTCAAGCTAGTAAGTGAAGTAATAATTGCGATCGCTGCTATACTTGCACGACATAAGTTAAATTTCATAATTTCTCCGATTTACTGTTTGTCTAAGTTGGGATTTCTAGTTTTTAAATGCTTTGAGAAGATGTTCTAATTACTCAATTTCTCCAACAACCATAAAATTGCACAAAAATTCTAGGTCGCTCTCATCGCCAATCTGAATGTTTTGAGCTATAAATGTGACCAAAGAAAAGCTCTCCACATCCTGGTAATCAATGTTCCAAAGTGCAAAAATTGTTCCAGAACCTTGCTTACTGTGAACAGTGGCAGTGACAACAGGTTCACTGATAAATCTCGGTAATCTAATCTGTGCTTGACGAACGTGTTTAGCACTTTCTAGGAGAACCATCTTAGTTGTTCCAGATAAAGAAACGGTGTTTCCCATCTGGATAATATATTGATAGTCGTAGGTCATATATACTTCTGGTTCTACTTAGGTAGTGTGGGTTTAATTACGTCAAGGTATTGTCAGTGCGACATCAAACTCATCGCTAATTAAGATTATGTTCTTTAGCTTTAAGACTGTAAATACATATATAATCAGTATTATCACTGAATAAAAATTATCGAAAAAATAATCGTGTCAGTAAATGTCAGGAAAAGTCAGATATTCTCAAAAAAGGAGAGTTTCTGGACTAAATATTGTAAGTTGAGGTTATCAAATGTATTTGTATTCCAAGAATTAACAATAAATATATATTGAAAGTCACATGACATCTTTCAACTATTACAAATTAGGAGGTAGCCTTGAGTATCAGCATCCAACTTATGTGGTGCGGCAAGCTGATGGTGAACTCTATGAAGCGTTGAAAAATGGGGATTTATGCTACGTCTTAAACTCGCGGCAAATGGGAAAGTCGAGCTTGCGAGTACATATTATGAAACAATTTAAGGAACGGAGGATAAAATGCGCTTCAGTTGATTTAACTCGAATTGGTAGCCACGTTACTCCCGTTGAATGGTATGGTGGGTTTGTTTCCGAGTTATTACGGGGTTTTGGTTTATCGAAAAAAGTGAATTTTGGAACTTGGTGGAGAGAACACGAATTTTTACCACCAAAGCAACGATTGAGTGAATTTATTGATGATGTCTTATTAACGCAGTTTTCTGAGAAAATTATTATTTTTATCGATGAAGTTGATAGTATTTTAAATATCAGTTTTAAAGATGATTTTTTTGCTTTTATCCGAGCTTGTTACAATCAACGTGCCGATAATCCAGAATATCAACGTCTAACTTTTTGCTTGTTGGGGGTAGCGACTCCCTCGGATTTAATTACCGATAAAAACCGTACACCCTTCAATATTGGTCGAGCGATCGCACTCACTGGCTTTAAATTAAATGAAGTTGAAGTTTTAGGTAGAGGTTTGGCAGGGATAGTTGCTCGACCAAGGATAATCCTCGAAGAAGTTTTATACTGGACTGGAGGACAGCCATTTTTAACCCAGAAACTTTGTCAATTGATTTGTATTTCTTCAGATTTATTCCCAGAGGGGCAAGAACGGGAATATGTGGAAAGATTGGTACAAACACAAATTATCCAAAATTGGGAAGCACAAGACGAACCAGAGCATTTACGAACTATCCGCGATCGCTTAACTCGAATTTCCGAGAATCAAGCTGGAAGATTGTTGGGACTATATCAACAAATTTTACAAGCTGGAGAAATACCCGCTACCGATAGTCCCGAACAAACCCAATTACGTTTAACTGGATTAGTTGTCAAACAGACAGATAAACTGCAAGTATACAATCGCATCTATGCAGAAATATTTAACCTCGCTTGGGTTGATCGAGCATTAGCAAATATTCGTCCCTATAACCAAGCTTTAAACGCTTGGGTGAATTCTAATTTTACCGATGAGTCGCGTTTGCTGCGAGGACAAAGTTTACAAGATGCGCGAAACTGGTCAGCAGATAAAGGTTTGAGTGATTTGGATCGAAGATTTTTAGATGCGAGTCAGGAATTAGAAAAGCGGGATATCCAGCGAAAGTTACAAGTAGAAGCGGAAGCAACGCAAATATTATCTCAAGCCAACGATGTTTTATCTGTTGCCAATCATAAAGCTAAACGCAGAATTCAGATTGGAGGTGGGGTGTTAGGATTCGTAGTAATTATAGCAATATTTGTAGGAATTTGGGCAAATAAAATGCTCCAGGAAATACAACTAGAGAAGACAAAATCCTTGAGTATTTCTGCAAATGCCTTATTAAATTCAGATCGACAACTTGAGGCTTTAGTTGTCGCATTACGAGCAGCGAAGCAATTCAAATCATTAATTCATGTAGATACCAATACTCAAGAATCAGTTAGATTAGCATTGCAACGTACTATTTTCAAAATCAAAGAAAAAAATATTTTAGAGGGACATAATGATGCCGTCAGGAGTGTGGTTTTTAGTCCAGATGGTCAAATGATTGCTACTGCTAGTGAGGATAATACGGTTAGGCTTTGGAACATTACTGGCAAAGAAATCCAAAAAATTACAGTCAAAAATCAAATTTTCCGTAATGTAATTTTTAGTTCGGATAGCAAAAAGGTTGCCGCGATCGACTCACAGAATAATGTCACGGTTTGGGATATTAAAGGACAAAAAATTGCTTCATTTGCAGGACAGAATGAAGAACAATTTATGAGTAGTATTTGCTTCAGTCCTGATGGTAAAATAATTGTTGCTCCCAGCCAAAAAAATACAGTCACGCTTTGGCATATTGATGGTAGAAAAATTAAAACTCTTAATGGTCATAAAGAACCAGTTTGGGCTATTAGTTGCAGTCCCGATGGGACGAAAATAGTTACAGCAGATTTGAGCGGGATATTAATCATTTGGAACGCAGATGGGCAACAAATCAAAACCTTTAAAGCTAGCGAGAAATCGATTTTTGGTGTTAGTTTTAGTCCAGATAGTAAAACTATTGCCACAGCAGCAGGAGACACTACTGTTAAGCTGTGGAATTTGGATGGAAAAGAGATTATTCCCAAAGAACCTCGCAAACACGATAATTACGCAATTAGTGTCAGTTTTAGTCCTGATGGAGAAGCAATCGCTTCTACCAGCGCTGATAATACGATTAAATTATGGAGTATAGATGGTAGACAATTAAAAACCTTGAAAGGGCATAAATTTTCTGTTTTCAGTGCTAGCTTTAGCCCTGACAATCAAACGATAGCTTCTGCAAGTGGCGATAATACAGTTAAACTTTGGGATATTCACAATACAGAGCCTAAAACCTTAATTGAACACCGAGATTCTCTCTGGAGTGTAAGTGCAAGTCCCGATGGTAAAATTATCGCTTCTGCTGGAGACGATAATACAGTAAAACTTTGGAATATTGATGGTCAACTGATTAAATCGATCGATACCAATATTAATAACCAATGGAATCGGATTTGGACTCTCAAATTTAGCCTCGATGGGCAAACCATTGCAACAGCAAATACCGACAAAACTATTAGAATTTGGAATTTGAATGGTGAAAATATCAAAACTTTTACGGGACATCAAGACCAAGTAGTTGATATTAGTTATAGTCCAGATAATCAAACTTTAGTTAGTGCTAGTTTTGATGGTACTATCAAACTTTGGAATCAAGACGGTCGAGAACTTAAAACTTTTGCCGGGAATGTAGGTAAAGTTCGTAGTGTTAACTTTAGTCCCAATAGTAAAATTATTGCCTCTGGTCATAATAATGGCACAATTCAACTTTGGAATTTACAAGGTCAAAATCTCAAAATTATTCAAGGACATATTAGCTATATTACAGATGTCAAGTTTAGTCCCGATAGTAAAATTATCGCTTCAGCGAGTCAAGATAAAACCATTAAACTTTGGAATTTAGATGGACAATTACTTAAAACTCTCCCATCTTCCTCAGAAACGACACAAATGAAACTTCGTGCTAAAAATGGTCACATAGCCCAAGTTACCAAAATCAGCTTTAGTCCTGACGGTAAAATTATAGCTTCAGCCAGTGCTGATGGCACAATCCGACTTTGGCAAGTAACAGATGGGAAAGAAATTAGAACCATCGAGGCAGAGGGATATCCGATCTGGAATCTAATTTTTAGTCGAGATGGTCAAAAAATTATTTCCGTTGATGATAGAGGATTTGTGGAGCTTTGGCAAGCCGAAATTCCAGATTTAGAAAGGTTAAGAATCAGAGGTTGCAGTTGGTTAGCAGACTATCTTCAAAATAGTTCCTATGTAGATGAATCCGAACGAAATATTTGCAAATAAATACTAAATAAAAACCAAGAATAACTTATGGAACGTCGTGAATTTTTAACTTTGGCTGGAGTTGCTTATGCTACAAATTTATTATCCCCCTTTGAGGCTATTGCTAAACCATTCAATCCCCAAAAACTGATTCGTCGCAATACTTTTTATACAAAAGGTAAGTTCTTATACGACTCTCTAGGAAACAAAATTATTTTACGAGGAATTAATCTACCCTTACTAGATGATTGGAATTTTCCTCAAACCGATAAACTCACAGAATTAGCCAAGACGGGAGCTAACGCTGTTAGAATTCAATGGTACAAGAATTATGGTCAAGCCGATCGCCCTAATTATTCAATTGCAGATTTGGATAAATTTCTGACTAAATGTAAAGCCAACCGTATCATTCCAATTGTATTTCTGGGAGATTTGACCTGTAAATCCGATGTAAATTTACTAAATAGCGAGTTAATTCCCTGGTGGACATCCCAACCCGTTTTGAGCGTACTTAAGAAACATCAAAAGTATCTCATTATTAACCTTGCTAACGAATTGGGTGTTTATCGTTGGTCAAATAATCCCACAACTGCATTAAACTCATTTAAAGATGCTTACAAAAATGCGATCGCCAAAATTCGCCAACACTTACAAGTTCCCATTATGATTGATGCACCCGATTGTGGTATGTCAATTGAGGTGTTTACAAAAATTGGCAAGGAATTAACTAATAGCGATCGCGATCGTAATCTTCTATTTAGCGGTCATGCTTATTGGGCTGGTTATAATGGTATCCCACACCTCAAAACCGCGATCGATGCTAATTTACCGATAGTTTTCGGTGAAATTGCCAATAAACAAGATGAAAACATTAATAATTCAACTTCATACTGCTATTACGACCTTGATGGTGCTGGTAAAAACCATGCTCCCCAAAATAATTTTACCTATCAAAAATTGTTGCCGATTTTAAAACAGCAGCAAATCGGTTGGTTTGCTTGGAGTTGGTGGAAGGATAGATGTACAGAGCGACAGATGGCAGAAAACGGGGATTTCTCAAACCTGACACCCTACGGAGAAGATATTGTGAATAATTCTGTTTATGGTTTGAAAATGACAGCAAAGAAATCGAATGCTGTTGGTAATTTTGCCAGCAGCTTAAATTTTGCGGCTAACGCCTATTGGTGTGTGAAATCCGTAAAATCAGGAATTTAAAACATGAAAACTCCACAACAAATAACAACCGAACTCAATCAATTTACTGGTTCAATGAATCTCTACAAACACTGGCTCGGTTTGAAATATACAGACGGAATCAAATACTTAGCTTCGGAAACAAGCAGCTATTGGTTATTGGATGCTATTTTCTCCCATCAAACAAAACAATTCCTCTCCAATCAAAATTTACGGGAGTTTCAAATCTGGCATTTACGAGTTGAAAATAATTCCGGTATTTTGGTTTGCGAATGGGATACAAACCAAGAAGTTTTACGCCAAGAAATCGAATACACGTATTTTCCACTAAGCCATATCAAACTTTACTTGGTAGAAACAATTCTCATGCTCCCAAGTGAATACTAACATGCATCAAATTTGTAGATAAAGGGAAAATAATCATGGTGCAAGCAATTAGCAAAGAGCAAACATTTGTCAGCAATCTTGAACAATTTGTGACCAAAGCTGATAAGTTCATCACAACCTACTATTCAGGTTTTAGCGAAGAAAATCAAGTTAGAGAAATTGTGCAAGAACTGCAAAGTTTGGTATCGAATACCGACTTACAGCAGTTGGAGATAGATTACCAGGATTATTGCGAACACGCAGATTTATTAGCAGATTGCGATGATAATGCGTGGTTTTAAGAAGGCTAACGCCAATAGGTAAATGAAGGATTTAAGAGGTATTTAAATCATGGCTGCACGTAAATCATCAGTGACTAATTTTCAGGCAATAGGTGATTCTGTATTAGGCAATTATGCCGTTAGCGATTACTCCGAGCGAGTATATACCAAAGCTTACTATTCCATCCGCTCTCTGTGTGGATTAGTGGCAAAGCGCACCCTTAAAGATACCTTTAGTTGGGACGAATTCAAGGAACGGTTTACCAATGATTTCGGTAAGGTTGAAGAAAAGCGATTTTCCCTTGAACAATTGCTCGAATATGCTAACCGTAAATTTGGCAAAACATTGGAAGACTTGTTAATCCAACATCAAATTTCCTGGCAGCGCAGACAAGAATATGCCGAGCGCAACAGTATAGAACATCAAGCAGAAGTAATGGCAGAAAATACCCATTACTAATTCCAGAATAATAATTCCTAGATTCAAATTCTCCAGTGACGAATCGTTGCTGGAGGAATTTTATTAAAAGAGAGTGAAAATTATGGCTCTTGTTTTGAGTGAACCACAATTTCAAGTATTAACACATAGAGAAACAGGACAGAAAACCGGGAGAATATATTTCCCTGCTTTGTTTTTAGCTGAGTTTCATAAAAATGTTAATCAATGGTTACAGCAACGGGACATAGTTTTTGATGAGACAGATGTAAAGCGATATGAAGATGGCTCGTTTCGATTATATTTCAAAACTTATGATGAGTTAGAACGAGTATATTTTCGATTAATATTAATGACAGAAAAATCCTGCTCACAAAACAGTCGATATTAACAATTAAATATTATGAAGAGACATCAAAATGATTGTTCGAGTCAAAACAATAAAAGGTGTTACGTTTGAGTACGGAGAAAACGAAACCCAAAGATATTGGGAACACATTACTAACGAGAAAACCTATTTATTACTACAACCCAAATTAATGCCGACTTATTGGGCAATTATCCAACTTGATTCCAACGGTAATTGCAAGCCTCTTAATTGTGCAGTAGTAGATAAAGATGGAAATATAATTCAACAAGACCCACTTTACAGCCATCATGAATTAACAGTTGAAGATTGGTTGGAAAAACTTGCTAATTATATCCAATCCACTGCTTGTAATTAGTTTAGCCATCATGGTCGATAAACACTGCTAAACCAGTTGATTTAATCTTAATATCAGGATGAGTTTTTCGATGAAATCAAGATATCAAAACTTTCTTTGCGATAATCGCTATACCACCATATCCATTCCCCAATTTCAAGCAATTTTCCCACAACTACCGGAACGAGAAACTATCAAACATACCCTCATTGGTTCGACTAAAGCTGTAACAGCAACCATTCGAGTTTTACACCAACTCGGATATGCGGATATATGGGATTGGAGTCCTTTGGTACCAACTGATAATCCTGGGGAAGTTATGAGTATATTAGTACGTGCAATCGCTATTCAATAACAGGCAATAAGATACTCCTTTTGAGGAGTATTTTTTTCTGAATAAGGAAATCTGAATGCATGTATAGTACAATTTTACTAAATGATTTTCACAAAATACCTCCACAACAGCAAGTATCAAGTATAATATTTTCGCCATCCTCTAAAAAGTAATGTCCAGCGCGTACCAAGTCAACCAGCAACCAGATAATGCCACGCCCAAACAAGAGTCAATTACGGGGGTGGTAGAACGTTTGACTTTCCATTCCGAGGAATCTGGTTACACGATCGCACGCTTACAACGCCCCAAAGTATCAGAATTAACTACGATTACTGGTAGCTTCGCAGGCATTCAACCAGGACAAACTCTCCAACTTAACGGTTTTTGGCGGGAACATCCCCAATATGGATTGCAATTCCAGGTTGTAAATTACAAGGAAACCAAACCAGCTACAATTACGGGTATCGAAAAGTATTTAGGTAGCGGTTTAATCAAAGGAGTTGGTCCCGTTACAGCCAAACGCATTGTCGCCCATTTCGGAATTGAAACCCTTGATATCATTGAAAATCAGATCGATCGCTTGCATGAAGTCAATGGCATCGCCAGAAAACGAATCACGATGATAAAGAAGGCATGGGAAACTCAAAAAGCTATCAAAGAAGTGATGGTATTTTTGCAATCTCATGGCGTTTCCACTATCTATGCAGTCAAAATCTATAAAAATTATGGGGATAAATCTATCGGAATTGTCACAACTAATCCCTATCAATTAGCTACAGATATTTATGGAATTGGATTTCTCACTGCTGATAAAATTGCTCGTAACTTAGGTGTACCAACCGATTCCGAATTTCGTTATCGTGCAGGGATTACCCATATAATAAATGACGCATCGGAAGACGGACATTGCTATTTACCACAACCAGAATTAATTGAGGAAGTTTCCAAATGCCTCAAAACCGATGACCATCAACCAACAGAAGATGCGATCGCAACAATTATCAAAAACATGTCCCTTGCGGATGAGCTAATTCGAGAAAGCTCTCCTGAACAAATATTACTTTGTTACAACCCCGCATTCTTTAACACTGAGAACAATTTAGCATTACTAATCGCCCAGCGTTTAAGAAATCCCATCAATCCAGATATGGAACGAGTTCGCACCTGGCTTGCACGTTTTACCGAAAGCAGAAAAGTTGAACTTTCACCGCAGCAGCAACAAGCTGTGGAGATGGCAGCTTATTCACGGGTATTAATACTTACTGGTGGTCCAGGAACAGGGAAAACGTTTAGTGTGCGTACTATTGTCGGATTGTGGAAAGCAATGGGTAAATCGTTGGCGAAGCCTCTCGGAACGAGAATCGCACTCGCAGCACCAACGGGAAGAGCAGCGCAACGATTAACCGAGATGACGGGATTGGAAGCAAAAACCGTGCATCGTTTGCTGGAGTTTGACCCCAAGAATATGGGGTTTAAGAGGGATATGAAAAACCCCCTGCCACAGAAAGCGATTATCATCGATGAGGCGAGTATGTTGGATTTATTCTTGGCATACAGTTTAATCAAAGCTGTACCTGAAGATGGTCAAATTCTGTTTGTTGGAGATATCGACCAATTACCTTCGGTTGGTCCAGGTAAGGTTTTGGGAGATTTGATTAATTCGAGCAAAGTACCAGTTATCAGATTAACGCAGATATTTCGCCAAGCCCAAACAAGTGCAATTATTCGGAGCGCTCACCAAATTAACCTTGGGCAATATCCAAATATCGAACCAATTTCCGAGACTCCTCAATCTGATTGTTTGTGGCATGGTGGTGGGCAACAACCGGAACATGGTGTCCAAGCAATTAGCGAGTTGATTGCAGATTTTATTCCCAAGCTTGGTTTTAATCCTGTAGCTGACGTACAAGTGTTATCCCCAATGACACGGGGATTGGTGGGTACACGCAACCTCAATAACGTGTTGCAGCAGTTGATTAATCCCCCAAGTCCTCAAAAGCTAGAAGTTACAAGAGGTGGGACTGTTTTTCGGGTTGGAGACAGAGTGATTCAACTCACCAATGATTACAACCGTGAGGTCTTCAACGGTGATGTGGGATTTATTACCAACATTGACACGGAGGAACAGGAAGTAATCGTACAATATCAAGAACGGGATGTTACCTATGACTACGCAGATTTGAATGAACTTGGTTTAGCTTGGAGCGTTACTATCCATAAATCCCAAGGTTCGGAATATCCAGTGGTAATTATGCCGATATACACCCAACACTACATGTTACTATCACGTAACTTGATTTATACAGGGTTAACTCGTGCGAAAAAATTGGCGATAATTGTTGGTTCTAAAAAGGCAATTGGTATGGCTGTAAGGTCAGTAAATCAGAAGGAACGGTACACCCAATTGCAGAACAGATTGGTTAGTATTTTGTCATGAATCTTGGCGATACCCTTGGCAGTTGAATGAAATCACGGGGTTCCAGACAAGGGTATCGCACTTTCTTCCCTACAAACCATCCAGCACGCTTAATTTACCCACCCAATCTTCATCATGTCGCAGAGTTAAGACTTGATAATCGGTGTTGTATTTGAGATCATCACGCTCAATTTTATCCTGCTTTTTTTCTCTGAACTATCATGAACCGAACCATCGCAGAAAATAGCAATTTTATCTTCTTTGTAGAGAAAATCTGGCTTACAGTTAGCCTCTGGAATTAATTCCTGTGCTGCATCTGGTAATTTATAGCCGTGTTGATAAATCTCCCCCAACGCAAGCCTTTCAAAATCAGAATTAGGGTCTGTTTGTTCAAGTAACTTTTGATACTGTTGGTTGCGAGATGCTTCTTCAACTTCATTGACAATGCTACTTTCGACTAATTCCTCCAGCCAAGGTTTTACTAAATGGCGATTTATTAAAGGGTGGTCGAATTGATTGCGGTAAGATAGCAAACATTCATAGCAAGCTTGAACACAATTATTTAATGGTTCTTTAAAATGGCAAATATCTAACGCTGCATCGGCAATTTTTTGGAAAGCATCGGGTTGTTCGAGTAATTGAGAAAGTACTCCCGCACCTCCTTCTGCTGCTTCCCAAAATAGTAAATATTTGCCTTGTCCCAGTCGTTCGGAATCGAGTTCATCGGGTTCTAGTTTGTAGACTGCTTGAATTGCTGTTTCTAGTACATACTGCAAAGTAGTAATTAAACCTTCGCTGTCATCACCTTCGATACCAATGGGTTCTATAATTAGAATATTGCTGGTATCTTCCACTAAAATATGGACTTCAGTGTGAATATTTTCCGGTGATTGATTATTGGTATTATCTCCCCACTCTCCAGTTTTAATATCCAGTTTAAACCCCCGTTCATCTCGGTTTTTCTTCAAGCCGCGATTGATTCGCCATAAATGTGCTGTCGGGCTGTAGGTTAAACGTAGGAAAGGTTGTCCGCTTGAGGTGTGAACGATCGCGGTTTTGCGTTTTTGGTCACTGTAACGGTAGTGGGTGGTGATATTGTAACCATATTTGAGGCGTTCTTCTTCGTCGCAGGTAATGCGATCGCGTCTTTGGGTAATTGCGGTTTCCATTGGCAACAATCGGCTAATTTTGGCGATATTGCCGTTGGTGTCGGGTTTGATTTGCACACCGCAATTTTCGCAGATATCCCGGTCATCGCTGGGATGGAAATAACCGCAGTTAAAGCAAACGCTAACTCGGTTATATTGGTTTTCGATACCACCGACGGCGATTTTGGTTTTTGTCACCATGAATTTACTACCTTCGTAGTAAACGATGTTATTGGGGGCAAATTCCCGCAAAGCGACACTACGGGGACGGGAAATAAATTCACCACTGTCGGGACTGGTGCGGATATAGGCACGAACGGGAAGACGGGGGAAGTTAAAGCCTGGTAAAAATCCTTCGGCGGCAAAGTAGCGGTAGGGGTAAAATTCAAATTGAGTTTGATTTTTAGTTTGTAAGTTACCGACGAGTAAATCGATTTGGCGTTGGGCTTCCTTTTGTTCTGCGTCGGCTTTGTCCCGTTCTTCCTGGGTGCTATTTCCCCGTGCAGAGCGATCGATAATTAACCGTGATTTTTCTAGTTGGCTGACTCCATCACTATAAAGTTTTCGCCAGCGATCGCAAGCTCGATCAAATGCTGCGATCGCATGATCTAGGGTGAATTTTAACCAGTCTGGGGAATACCAGGATACTTTTTTCAGGTCATCGGTACAAAATTTATCTTCCAGAATTGATTGAATTGCTTCTAAACATTCATCTAGCTGATGCTGTGTCAAGGTTAGCTGGGTGCGAATGCTCCCTTTAAGGGGATAACCTTCCACTTCCAAGTCAAGAATTTGGTTCATTGATTCGCCAAACTGCATCCCAGTACGTGCTAACCAAACTGAATAGATGTGTGATTTAATTAAATCCTGGTTGGCAAGTTCGAGTTTAGGTGCAGCAACAACCCCCGCTACCATTGATTTTGGCGTTTGAAAAAATACTGATCGTGACCGCTACCAATAGAGGCGTAGGTAAATACTAATGCTTCCTGTCCGCTTCTCCCTGCACGTCCGCTCCGTTGGGCATAATTGGCGGGACTGGGGGGAACGTTACGCATATGAACGACGCTGAGGTCGGAAATATCGATACCTAGTTCCATTGTGGGAGAGCAAAATAATGCAGCAAGTTTACCGTTACGAAAATCATCTTCCCGCTCTTGCCTATCCTTACTGCTCACTTGTCCCGTATGTTCTCGTCCTTCCATCGATTTGATGCTGTGGGCATTATTTTGATAGAAGTTTTGGAAAAAGCTATTGATGGGAATATCAGTATTTTCATCCCCTTGTAAACGTTTCGATGTCAGGGGGTCTGCGGGTATTTGTTGAAGTTGGGAAGCTATCCAAGCTAGGGCATTTATTTTTAATTGTACTCCCTGGGGTTGCTCGGATAAGTAACCTGCGTCTTTCAATACGCCAATTAAGGCTGCAATTAATTCGTTGTATTGTTCCTCAGTTAAAGGTTGCAGCAACCAATCCCAAGCGGAGGAACGCAAAAATCTCCCGATTTTACTTCTGGCTGTGAGTTTAATGATGCTGAATTTATTGTATTTGTAATTTTTACTATCAGTAGTTGCCCACTTGGCACTATGTAGATATTCATATCTCTCGACTTTCCAAGGTTCTTTGAGAGCTTGGGTAACTTCTCTGCGTAACTGTTCGATACCTTCTGGTTGTAAAATCTCCGCATCAATAGCTAGTTCCTTCCGCAATTGATCGAGAAATATTTTTGCTGCGTTGTAGCGATCGCTCGGTGTGGCTTGGAGTAAAATCGGATGACGATATTTTTGCCAGATTTTATCATTTTGACAAACCTCCTCCAGTTCCATATATTTCATTGTCAGCAAACCACACTGTTCTAAATTTGGCTGGACAATTCTCCAACCCCGTCGCAAGTCTTCATAGAGACGATATTCGATTAAATCTCGAAAGGCATTTTCGTTATTGCGTTTCCCAATTCCCACCTCCGCAGGTGTAGAAGCATAATCTAGTTGCGACAAACCCATATATTGCACCACCGTGATTGCAAGTTGTTTGTGGGTTAATTCTTGGTTTTCTTGAATAGCACGGTTTAAAGCAGCACGGAGAAAACTCGTTTGCACAAAATCGTTAAAATGTCCCGCTTGCAGAGATGCATCCTGACGGTTATCGGTAAAGCTCAGGATTTTTGCGGCTTTGGCTTTCTCTCCGGTATATACTTGTTTGAGACGGTTAACGGTGGAAAGGCTGAGTAAAGTTGTTGCCGTACTTCTGCCTTCGCTACTCAAGCGCGATAGTTTCGCAAATTCCTTTTTGTTGCCATCATGCACCACACCGCAATTTAAACAAGTGCGGAAAGGTTTGGGAATAAACCAGCATGGTGTACCTTCCAAGGGGGAAGTGGAAACTTTACCGTTACCCAGAACATAGATTTTGCGGGGGATAAATCTCTCATATTTTTTCTGTACTACCCTTCCCAACTTCTTAGTTTCCCGGAACCAACTATCGGGAAGTCGTTCTTCGTCATTATAATCCCAAAGTCCAGTTTCATCGAGGCTGAGATAACCATCCTGGACATTCTCATCATCGTCGGGTACTTCCAACATCGTCGGTAGTTGGGGGACTACAGTATAGTTATTGGCATCATAACGCACCACATAATAATCGTGTCCGCATTCCCGGCAAAACACCAAGGGAAATAGCAAGCGGTTATTAGTTGTCGAATATTGTCCATCTAGGGTCAAAGTTCGCACATCATGGGGTTCGATAGTTGCGTAAACACTACCCCCTTGGGAAACAAACTGGTGTAAACGAAACGCTAACCCTTTGGTTTTACTTCCCCACAGAAACATCTGTTTGAGAATATTTAGGGATTGTTCGTAGTTGCGCTTTAGCGCATCCGGATCGAGGAGCGCTGAAGCGCAACTACGAGCCAATTTTTCTGCACCTTCTTCTAAGGTTATTGGTTGACGACGTAGATAATCTCCTCCTACTTGCCCTTCTAAGCCAAAATTCATCTCAATCCAAGCAGCAAGGGGATGGTTCTGAAACTCCTCTAAAGTCTGCTGTAATTCTGGAGGTAAACCCTTTTCTAAACATTCCCGCAAGTCTTCAATAGTAGGTTGGGGACGTTGTATGGAAGGTTCTAAGGTTTCATCAATGACATTATTAACCGGAATTTCCACCCCAAACAGCTTACTTGCAACTTCTGCGACTACTTGACGACGTTCCTGACGAGTACCTTTTGAAGACATGGTTGCACTCGTACCAATACAAAGTAATTCGTAATTTGATTTTTGGCTGCGTTGACGGAGTTTGCGAATCAAAATCGAAACATCTGCACCTTGTCTTCCTCGATAGGTGTGTAATTCGTCGAGTACCAGAAACTTGAGATGGGAAGAACTGACTAATACATTCTCATGCGATCGCGTTAGCATTAGCTCCAGCATCACATAATTGGTCAGCAATATCTGCGGTGGATTATTTTGAATTTGGGTTTTTTGTTCTAAGCTTTCCTGCCCGGTATATTTTTCGACACGGATATGAGTATTGGGGACATTATCGAGGAATTTTCGCAGTTCTTGTTCCTGGGAATTAATTAAAGCGTTCATGGGATAAACCAGAATCGCTCTCACACCTTGAATATCCGGGTTGTGGAGTAAATCGTTAATAATCGGGACAACGTAAGTTAAACTTTTACCCGAACCCGTTCCTGTAGTGACTACATAGGGTTGTTGTTTTCGAGCAGTTTCAAAGGCTTGTTTTTGGTGATAGTGGAAAGTAAAAGGTTTTCCCTCTTTGGTGCAAAAATACTTTTCGCTATCTTGATGGAGAATATTTTGCTTGACTAATTCCCTGACAGTTGCACCTGCTTTATATTTGGGATTTAATTGTACTAAAGGGTCAGTCCAAAGTTGTCCTTTATCTAATTCTTTATCAACAAATTCTTTTACTTTTTGGTTGCGAATTTTCAGAAAACTTTCGATATATTGACGATAATCACCGATTACTTCGTTACGAAATCGGAAAATATCGAGGTAATTCGTATTTTGGAGTGTTTCGGAAGCGATCGCTCCACCATCCCTAATTTTTGTGTTTTCTGGTGTGCGTCCCGATCGCCTATCGATGTAATCTGATAATTGTAGGGCAAAAGTGTCGCTCAAGGTCGTGGAATCGATAACTTCTGCGATTTGCATAAAATCCCAATCCTGGGGAATATTGGCAAATAATAAATCTAAAAATTCCAGTGTCACAGTGTCAACACCAGAACAATCAACTAAAGCCAATCCCTGCCCTATTAATGCACTAATGGAAGTAATGGCAGTTTCTGGTTGTTGTAATAATTCTTGTAATTTAACTGGAATTTTCATAGTAATAAGAATGAATAACTAAAAATTACGAACTATGTAGCTTGCTTCCGCGTAGCGGAATTACGAATTACGAATTACGAATTACGAATTACGAATTACGAATTACGAATTACGAATTACGAATTACGAATTACGAATTATATTGAGAGCCAATTTTCTCTTTTCAGAGAATCAATAAATTCAGAAGGATTGGATTGGGAAGCGCACACCATTAATGCACGCATTGCACGGGAACAGCCAACGTAAAATAATCGCCTTTGTTCGTTAATTGTAGCGATAATTTCTTCTGGCTGTAAGTTTTGATTGATACAAGGGATGTTATCCCGTTCTAATCCGACAATCACCACAAAAGGAAATTCCAATCCTTTCGCAGAATGGAGGGTTAAAACTTTGATATGGTGGGCTTTCAGGTCTATGTTTTTACCAGTCACAAACTCGGCTTTCAGACCTAATTGAGTTAATTCTTCTGCGTAGATTTTCCCCGCGTAGCTTGTTGTGCATAATACTGCACCTCCGTGGAGGGGAAGACGGAATTTTTGTGCGGAACGAATAAAAAATTCGCGGATTTTTTTAATTTCTTCATCGCAACTATCAACTAATAATAGAGTCGGTAAATCACCCTGGTGGGGTGAAGGTTCTTGATGGAGAGATTCCCTGTCCCCTGCTTCCGTATCTGCAAGGATGTCAGTACAAGCATTGATGATTTGTGGTGTATTGCGGTAGTTGCGTTTGAGGACTAGAGTTCGTCCCGTAAATTTAAGTTCGCTGTGGATTTGTTTCCAACTAAAACCCCTTTGATAGAGCGATTGGGACGCATCCGCAGTAAAATACACCCCGTTTAAATCATTAGTGAGGGTGAGTAAAAACCTTAATGCGACTGGTGATAAATCCTGTGCTTCGTCGATAATAATTGCTTGGTAGGGTTTGGTGCTACTCTCTAAAGCCAATGTTAAAGCTTGCGATCGCAATTGTTCCCAAGTAGTCAGTCCATTTTTTGCCATTAAAGCTATCCAGGTTTGATAAATTAACCAAATCGCTTCGCGGATATTGCTTTTTAGAGGTGTTCCCCTTCCCTGTCGTGGTGTTTGGATATATGTTTCGAGGGAGGAAATTCCCCAAGCTTGAATTACGGTTTGGATTTCCTGAAGCAGGTAATTTACACCCAATTTTTCTAGGGTTTGAGCGATGACTCGACTTTCAAATACGTTTTTGCTGGGAATTTTAGTTTGGGAAATCGCTGCTTGGAGATATTTCAAGCAATCTTGTTCACCGACAAATTTAGGTTTTTTATATTTTTGTATTTTTATATTTTTGGATGTAGAAGGAATAAATTAGCGAATCAACCGTACTAACTTCAACTCCCAATGTTTCTGGTGCTTGTCCTAATAGTTGGGTTAGCAGTTGTTGGGAATAGGTGACTAAAGCGTTGGTGTAGGTTGTAAATAAAATCGCACTGCAACCACTATCCACCAGCTTTTTAACTCGATATAGTGCCAGGGTTGATTTTCCCGTACCTGGACCACCTTTGACAAGTACCGCACCATGACGACGAAAATCTAGTAATTTTTCCTGCTCTGGATCGAGTTTTAATAAAAAGGCTGTAATATCACCTGTAAAGAATTTATCTAAATCCTCCACATCTGCGAGTAAATATTCCGGTTGTTCTGCGATTTCTTCAATAGGACGGGGATAGAGATTATCGAGAATCCGAGCAATTAATCGATCGGGAATTGGTAATTCTAAAATTGCCTCTGAATTTTCAACTTTGAGGATATCCTGCCAATATTCTGATGGAATTCTCCATTGTTGCAAAAGGGAAGGATTGAATTTGAGCGGAAGTGGGGTAGTTAGGAAGGAATTGGATAGTTGGGGTTGGGAATCATTGATATTTTTTGAAGTATTTTCTAGGGGAGGAATAATCGGAATACTAAGAATTTCTTCCCCAATTATCATTTCATCCGGTGGTGGGGATGGAATATCAAATTGGGGAATTTCGGTTTCATAGGTTCTTTCGTCTCGTTTGCGAACGCTGAGAAGTTTTACCCAACCCTGTCCGAAGCTATAAATAACCCGGTAATCAGCGATGCGGATGCGATAGATATTATCTTGATATCCTTTGAGCTTTTTCGCGTTACCTTGTGCAGAAATTGGGTCTTTTTCCAGAATTTTTATGACTTTGGTAACTTTTTTACTAATACTTTGGGGTAAATTTAGGAGTTCGTTTAGAAATGTATCTGTTACTGATAGTGTCCACATTGGTTTAATTTATAATTTGCGATCGCATTAGTATAATTTTTTTGGGAAAATATATTTTTGTATTTGATATAAATGATATAAACCTCATCAATCACGAAAAGTGGAGTTTTGTCAGGTGTTAGTTTTGTTACAGGTCTCGACGACGAACAATTGAGTTAAATACGCGAAAGTGCGTGCAACTGCTAAAATAAAGACAAATTACAGCAGCATTGCAGTAAACCTATGACCAGCGTAGTAATCAAGCCTTCATCTTGGCTAACAGAGGGAATTCGGGTTGAGAGAGTCAACAATCTCAACCTTTTCAAGTTCACAGAGGAACTAGGGTTACGTATGCAAGAACTTCTTGATAAGAAAAAAGCCGACTTATTAACACCAGAAGAAGCTGCTGAATTAGAAGCTATAGGAGAATTAGACACCATATTTAGTTACATAAACGCGATAAATGTATCACAGTCGTGACAATTTCTAATAGTAGCCAGGAACTTGTACGCAAGCGTGCTGAATATCGGTGTGAGTATTGCCGTTATCCAGAATTTCTTAGTACGTCTCCTCTCACAATTGACCATATTAATCCACAATCATTAGGTGGTTCGGATGATACTGATAATTTGGCATTAGCTTGTCGTCGCTGCAATGAACGTCATTATAATTTCACTGTTGGTACTGACCCAGAAACTCAACAAGAAGTAGCATTATTTAATCCTCGCTGCCAAAAATGGGCTGACAATTTTATCTGGTCAGAAGATGCTACGAAGATTATTGGTGTAACACCTATTGGTCGTGCAACTTGCAATCGTTTCGATTTAAATGATGAACGTCGCACTGACAATTTTATCCAAAAGTCTCGACGTTTTTGGGTCAAAGGTGGTTTTCACCCTCCTGATGAAGACCCACGTATTTCGTAAATAAATTATTTTTAATCACCTCCTTTCAAATATTTTATCGAGAGCATCCCACTTTTTACTGATTCCGTCGTTCGTCCTCGCAATGACATACAAAAAATTATAAATTACCTCCTTCCAAACATTTTATCCCAGGATTCTAGGACTAATCTTTGCGTGCGATATTCGCCAAATTGTTTAATTTCATTATTCTTTAATACCCGGAATGTTTCGCTGGGAAAATCTGCCCCGTACACGTCCGCAGGGTCGAGGATATATCGCAATTCATCGCGGGTGAGTCCGTAAAGTTTGGCGTAATATGCGTCTAATTCTGCTCTTAATATAGCCCGTCGGTTGCTGTTCCAAATAAATGGGGGTAATTCATAATTCGTAGTTCGTAATTCGTAATTATTGATTTCTGGATTGATGTTGTTAGCTTTTTGGTTACTTTGCCATTGTTTAATGATTAAATTATGCATTTTATTATCTGAATCTTTCCATATGTCTTTTGCGAAGGGTTGCATATCCCATGCGGTGTAGACTAGTTCTAAGACGCGAGGGGCGATAAAATCGATGTCTTCTTGGGTGTAGGATTCGGGAGGGAGGACAGGGAGTTGTCGCATTGTGAAATATTTAAGATGCGCTCCCCCTACTTTTTGTCTTGCAAAATAATCGAACACTATGCTATTTAAATTAGCAAGTAAACTCAATATTAACTTTGCATTATCTACTTGCGGTAGCATTAAAAGAATTGTATCTGCACAAGCTACTTTAGGAAGTATAGTAGCGATAACTGTTCGTTCACTAGCTGAACCTGTAATATCTCTCCAGCCAAGTAGCCAATTTTTATTCCATTTGTTTTCTAAAGCATTATTTAAATTATTTATTTCTATCCAGTAACGAGATAAATTCGTAAGGTAAGGGTCTTGTTTTAGTTTTTCTGTGGTTTGAGGTAACGTTGCTTCGTTAATATTTGCCTGTGTCGCTCCTTCATATGTTGCAAAACGATGATTAAATTGGTGAAACATTTTTGCCTCGTAAAGTGGAGTTAAACCATTATCTGTTTTGTTTTTAAATAAACCGCTATCATTAGCCATATCAAACATACGAGTAAATGAAACACTCCAAGGATTACAACCTGTTTTCTCATTATCTAAAACAGGGACATGACGATAAATTTTTCTATTTAATTCAGCATCTACACCAGTACGGAATATAGGACAGTTAGGTTGGTTAGGATTGAATAATTCAAAGTCTGTTTTTTCTAAGATTATTTGTTTTTTGGATTCGGTGGCTTCTTTTACTGTGAGAGATAGCCATGTAAAGTTAATATTTTTAAACTTAGTTCCTTTTCCACCAACTACAAAAATACAAAATGTTATATAGTCTTTAATTCCACTAAATATCATTTTTGAGTTCTTAAAACCTGTTAAGCTTTTTAATTGAAGTTGCTCAACAACATGAAAGAAAAATTTGGATGTATTTAAATCTGTAGCAATACCTGTAGGTAAAATTACTGCTGCTAGACCATGACTCGAAATAATATTTATGCTAGTTTCAGCAAACACAGCATAAGTATTAATATCCCCTTTCGCTGTCAACGGAAATCTAGTTGAATCCCGAATAAACTTACCTTGAGCTTCAGCATCATGTTTCGCTTCTTTAAATTCTTGTGCTAACTGAGGATTTATCTTTGCTAATTCCTTAATCAACTTCTCCCGTGCAGCTTTATTTGCAGCATTCGCAATTTCCGCACTCCGAGAAGCGAAAAATTCCTTTTCTTGTAACTTAATCCGTTCCCAAGGAGGATTCCCCAACACGCAATCAAAACCACCTTGCTCAAATACTTCAGGAAACTCCAAACACCAATGGAAAAACCGCTTTTCTTCCGCTAACTTATTCGCAGCATCGACAATATTTTGTATTGATTGTTCGTAGTTGCGCTTTAGCGCTTCCGGATCAAGATGCGCTGAAGCGCTACTACGAGCGTTACTACGAAGCAATCTTGTTAACGCTGCACTTGTGGGTAACAATTGCAAATTTTCCTCAGTCAAACTCATAAAAAACGCCGCAGTCCACAAATTACAAGCGGAAAAATCTCTCCACCAACCGGGATTTTTGTCTTGATTGCGACTTTGTTTATATCTTGCTTGCTTTTCTCTCACTTCCTGGGGTGTGGTTTCGGCTATTTCTCCCAATTCCCGCGCATTTTCGATATATTCGGTGCGTTCGGTTTCTAAACTATCAAATATCGATAATTGTCCTTGATTTTCCCGTTCCTTCTTATTCCGCTTTTTCAACTGCGTCGATAAAGTCTTATCATCCCCCGTCACAGCTTGATATGCTTTATCGGGTATTCCCTCTTGTAAAACATCCAAATCCAACACACCCACAAGGGAATTCCCACATTTAATTCTATGATCTAAAAAATTCAATGGCATTCCGCTATAAAAACCTTCAATCCATAGCGCTACTTTACATAAATCAACTGCTAAGGGGTTTAAATCCACCCCATAAATACAATTTTGAATCACATCACGAATCGCTAGATTTAAAGGTTCCTTTCCTGGTTCAGTTTCCCCCGTGCGAACCCGTGCTAATTCTTTACCGATGCGACGCGCTGCTGCTAACAAGAAATGTCCCGAACCACAAGCCGGATCGACTATTTTTAGGGATAATAATGCATTTTGTAGAGACGCGAAATTTCGCGTCTCTACATTTTTTTCGTGGGCTGATTTTAGCTTTTCTTGGATTACTGGTTCTAGGGCAGTTTTAATTAATTGCTGTACCAGTTGGGGAGGGGTGTAAAATGAACCTGTAGTTTTGCGATCGCTTCCATAAACTAACACAAATTCATATATTCCTTGACTCGCCCTTACTTGGGGATGAAAATCAAGTAAACTTTCATAGACACTACCTAATTCTTCAACGTCTAGACTTGCGTAATTAACCCGTCGCAAGCCATTTTTATCAACATACAAAGATAAATGTTTAATTGCTTGCAGCAAATCATAATTATCAATGGCACAATTATCAATATCGGGTAAAGTATTACTACCAAATAAATCCCCATTCAACGGAGACAAACCTAATACTTGTCCGCGCCAATTTTCATCAAATAATTTGAAAGTAACACACAAACCCCGCCATAAATCTTGAAAACCTTCCCGTCGATAACTCGGTTTTTCTGCTAATCGTCGCAACCGTTCCACACTATAATATTCCCGATAAATTCGCCCTTTCTCAACATCCTCCCCAATTAATAATAACTCCCGCGCTTCTGCCACCATTAAAAATAGCAACCGATAAATTAAACGCAATAACTGACGGTATAATTCGTAATTCGTAAGTCGTAAGTCGTAATTGGGAATTAATCCTAATTTTTGGCGTAAATGCTCGTTATGGGGATGTTGAATAAAGCCATTACCAAAAATTCGTAATGCTTCTTCCACTCCATCCCGCAATTTATCCCGTACCCGTCCACCTTGTTGCAGGGTTTCTTGATGGTAAAATTCCAACAAACATTTATCAGCATCATCCACATCTTCCGGGAGACGGGAGCGATGAAACAGCCGATAAAATATGCCAAATTCGGCAAAGTTTTCACCATTGAGAATTTGTTCTAAATCAAATTCAACATAGGATAATCGTGTCATCAACGAAGAATCACGCAACAATCGCCAACGATAACCATTTGTAGTAATTGCCCATAAATGTTCGGTTTTATTTAAATATTCCTGTACCAAACCATGCGCTGATAATCTCGGTGTTCCGCTAGGGGGACGTTGGTCTAATTTCAAACGACAACCAACAATATGAATGGGGGGATAATTTGTAATTCGTAAGTCGTAATTCGTAATTGCATCTTTTGAGGTTAAAGCGCGGTGGGAAATTGCATAGATTTGTCCGTCTACTTCTTCAGCTTGACGAGTCAAAACAGGTTTATAACCGAGACTTTCTAACAACGAAACAGCCCATTCACGGGTAATTGTGGTTGCGGTGTCATCTTCCTGAAGTCGTGCTAATTTGCGTTGAAATGCAGCCCAATAAGCTTTAGCATCACCCCAAGCTGTAGCAATTTCATCGGCTAATTTATCGGTTTTGGCTAATCCAAAATCCTCTGATTGTTGCCCCTTAATACTACCAGTTGATAATAAAGAAGTGATATCAGCAGCTAGTATATTTCCTTCGATTTGAATAGCAGTAATAGTATTAGTAGCTTGCATAATTTTTATTTTCACCCTTAATCTCTAATTGAGCTTGCTAAGATTCCTAAGATTTTCTTGATATCGCTTAAATAGTATTCATCCAAATCAATCGTGACAATATCAGATTGCAATTTTAAAAAACGCCAGTTTGTACCCGATGTGACTGTTCCATAAATAGTAGACATATCATTACCTTCCCTTTCATTAAAAATTCTCGCTGCCAACATTTCTGCAACACATTGTCCTAAACCACCATTAATATTTTCTTTCTTTGCCTCAACAATGATAATTACAGGAGCCGTTAAGATAAATAATTCTGGCGAACGACTAATAATAAAATCGCAATTGCATTTAAACCACGTTCATTGTCAACACTAAAATCAATTCCTGAAAATAAAGAAATTTGATTATTTTGCTGTTTCCTCACCTCAATTAGAATTGGAGAAATAATCATTTCGGAACGAGCTTTTTCTGTATTACTAGCAGTTGCTAAAGGAATATTTTGCTCGATAGTTTGTGTGAGTAAATTACTCGGTTCAACCTCATGAATATCCGAATACATGCGGTAATTATCAGTAATTTTTAATCCAAACTCTTTGATAACTTTAGCTAAAGTAAAATCGCTGTAAGACATAGTATTACCCCCTGCGTTTTCCAGGTTGGAGAATGTATACTCCTAGAATATCGAGAGGTAGCTGTGGTTTAACAATAATTTGTCCTTCCTTGGTGATGGTGCGAACTCGTTTGTGGCTTTGGGAAAGTTTATGCGATCGCTCTATGGCAAATTTCTCTAAATCACCCTCTAACTCGCCAATATCTTCTAGCAATTCCCCGATTTCTTCTTGCTTGATAACTTTGGGAGTATCGCTAACTGGTAAGGATTTTTGTAACAACTCGTTGGCTATTTCCGGTTCTAACCACTTTGGCTGCGATGGAGAACCTGTAAACCCAATGACAGCGCACTCTTCCGCTAATAATGTTGAGCCAGCGCGTTGCTGTTTGGAGCTTTTTGCTTCTAATAGATGACGCAACCTCACCAATAACAACGTCGTCCGCTTCTCCACAGCATCCGTGACGGTGTAACCACATCTTGCAGCAACGGGATTATCTTGGTTTACCAACGCATCCTCAAGGATATGACGCGCTAATCCCTCCACTAATGGGTGATTGCGTCCGATATATTCCACCCCAGACGGTGCGGGATGGGTGAAAGTCAGCAATAACGGTTTTTCTCCGACAGCAGATTTTAGGAAGTTGGGAATTGAAGGTAATAGCCATTTTCCTTTTTTCTTATCGATGAGAGAACAATTTATGCGATCGCAAGCTGATTTGACGAACCTTTCCACATCTTCTTGGGAACCTAAAATTTGGTCAGAATCCATCAATTCCTGCTGTACTTCCTCCGGTTTAATACTGCGCTGTGCAAACCGAGTGCGACTGATTTTTTCTCTCTCGACAGCTTTATCCCAACTGCTATGTACCAACTCCACCGCAGATTCTTCCCCATCGAGTAAATCTAACAACGATAGCTGTACCACATCTGTAGCTTTATCAAACAGCGATTTAAATACCGCTTCCGAAACATTCGTACTATCCATTGGTACAGGAACAGTAATCCCCAAAGTCTTGTGAATCTGTACAGCTTTCCGCACCAACACATCCATCACCGCACCATCAACAGGATTATCTTGTCCTAAGAGTAAAAAAGTTTTTACCTTTTCTGCGGGTTGTCCATATCTATCTACACGACCTTCCCGTTGCTCTAAACGGTTGGGGTTCCAGGGTAAATCGTAGTGGAGGACAGCATTAAAGTGGGATTGGAGGTTAACACCTTCACTTAAACAATCAGTCGCAACTAATATCCTTTGTGGATAGGATTTTAATTCCTCCAGACGAATTTCTCGCTCGTCTTCCGACTGTTCCCCAGTAATAGCAATTACTCTAACTTCGCCCTTCTTTTTCTCCAATTTTTGCCGCAGTGCTTCAGCCACATAATTAGCCGTTGCAATGTAACGACACCAGAGAATTGGATTGTGACCATCCTGAAGCAAAGATTCCACCGTCTCAATACAAGCTTGCAACTTAGAATCCTTTTTACCTTGTAAAGCCTCAGCAGCTTTGACAAACTCCCGAAACTTCCGCTCGTAATTTCGTTCGTAGTTGCGCTTAAGCGCTCTTTCCTCTTCTGGAAGATTGCGATCGCTTTCGGGATTGCAACTACCAATCTCAAGATGCGCTAAAGCGCTACTACAAACATCTACAACTTGTTCCCGTTCGGTTGGATCGTAAACGTAGGAACTCATTAACTCATCGTCGATCGCCGCGACATCTTCCCCACTACCACCCCCAGATTTCTTGCTTAAAGTAGCGATCGCAGCTGCTGGTGAAGACATCACGCAACGAATCAACGCCAAAGCCGACCAATATCTACCCCGACGTTGGGCATAACTCATTTCGCTAGTAGTAGTTTTTACTAACCCCCGCGCAAAGTCATAAACATCCTCAAATAAACTTTTATACTCCTTCGAGAGTTTATAGGGCATTTCCGCCGATTCCCGCTCTGGGAAAGGCGTTTCATTCCCTAACCACAACTTGACATCAGCCCGTCGTCGCTGGATAAAGTGTTGGGCTAGGGTTTTACGCTGCTCCTCGGTGAGAAAATCCAAGGACAATTCCCCAAACTCTGGTTTCAATAAACCTAACAACGATAAAAATGCCTCTTCAATCCCACTGTGGGGAGTTGCGGTAAGTAAAAGTATATTTCTATCGGCTTTTGCAGCGATTTCTTGGATTAATTGATGACGCTGTTGCTGTGACGTACTCTTATTATTTCCACTAGCACAGGTGTGAGCTTCGTCTACAATCACCAAATCTGGGCAGTGAGTAATAAAACTTGCCTTTCTCCGCTCGGCTTTGGCGTAGTCCAAACTGACGATAATATGGCGGTAGTAACTAAAAATATGCTCGTCCCCCGGCACTACACGCTCCAGCTTAGAGGCTGTTCCAGAGCGAATTACCACCGCATCGATATGAAACTTCTCCCTCAATTCCTGCTGCCACTGGTCGCATAAATGGGGTGGACACAAAACAGCAATTCGCTTCACCTCACCCCGGTCTAAAAATTCACGGGCAATTAATCCAGCCTCAATAGTTTTACCGATGCCAACATCGTCTGCAATTAGTAACCGCAGCGTTTCCAACCGCAATGCCATTAACAACGGCACTAATTGATAGGGACGGGGACGCAGCGACAACCTTCCCAAACAGCGAAAAGGTCCCGCACCGCTTCGCAATAACAATCGCGCTGCATCCATTAATACATTTGCTGCGGCATGGTCTTTAACTTGATTCGCCGATGGTAAAGGAAAACTTGCTTCGGCGATCGCCTCCAGATTAGTCTCCAATAAATGTCGGTAAATGCCAGTGATTTCGTCCTCATTCCCAGATAAAGAGCGCAATCGCACCACTTCTAAGTTTTCGGAAGGCAAAACTACCCATTGGCGATCGCGGCAACGCACAATGGAACCTGGTTGTATCTGTTGTTGAGCCAGTGCGTTGCGGGGGTTGCCCCCGTTGTAGCAACTGGCGTTGTCAAGGGTATCTGTCATGGGTGCATAAAAAAGCAGCCCAAAGCGGCAGAATAACCATAATGTTCTCTACCTCACTCTCAGCTACAGTGAAATTACTTAAGTGTTTTTAGGTTTTAACATAATTTCATAATAACTGCCAGTTCACCCGCTAACTTCAAAGATTAATAGTCGTGATTTTTTCAAGTAAAATTAGTGATGAAAATCACTGATATTGTTCAATTTATAAAATGTTTTATTTGTATATTTTTGCTTCGTCGAGATAATTACGATCGATAGTTACTTGCAATATTTTTGTACTACCAATTAGAACAATAGTACCAAAAAATAAGATTACCTGAAGTTCAAGAACTTTTAAAGGTGATTACCAACGAAGATTAGCCTTGTTTTATTCCACTAAAGTTTAATCCCACCAATAGGAAATAACAATTGCATCGCGATCGCATTTTTTATCCTCTCCCCATAATGCTCCTTCAAACCGATATCTTAATTGCCGCTTGAGTCGAAAGCTATAATTTTCATCCGCACCATCGGTTACATCCACCGAATCTGCTCGCCATTTCTTCCCAAAATCTACTAGTTGAGATACCTTTGTATCTTGATTTTCCGTGAGGATATGTAGGGTATCTGCGGGATAGTTAACAAAGTGGATGATACTATCTTCTGGCATCGGGCGATAGTTTGCCATTGCAAGTAATGTATCAATTACACCACCAAAACTCAAACCATTTTCATCTGGAGCAAAAATTGGTTTTGTAAACAAAAAGCTACACCACAATTCTGGATGTTGGGAAAGGTCGGTAATTACTCTGTCGCCATAAAAATTATTGAATTGACGCTGCCAAACCAAGGCTGCAAATAGTTCTTGGGGAGAATAGGATTGAGCAATTTCTTGAATTTTGCTTAAGTCCAACATGGTTTCATACCAGTTTCAAAGGCAATTTTGGAGATTTGGTATAATGATGTGCCAATCTCAGAATCTTAAAGTAAGTTTCGCTGTTGAAAACCACATCGATTTATCTTTATCAATCAGAGAAATTATCAACTCGAATATCCCTCCAAATATCGGAAATTTGCCACCCTGAGTTACCAATTGATTGAACTATAGGGTTATCCCGCGCTGGAATATAGTTAGATTCTGTATTTTCTATAATTACTTGTTTTTGCTCCTCCCTCACCTCTGGGATATCCTTGAGTATCCGGTTGAATATTTTGTTCTTCATCTTCTATTTTCTTGATTTTAAGCAGAAGTTGCTGTTCCGATTTTTTGATTAGTGTCATATCTCAATTTTAAAATAGGGATAAGATTTAACTTGTTGTATATCTGCAAAAACACAGATTTACCATCTTACATTCTAATGTTTAAACATCACACACTTTAAAAAAAGTTAATATTTCTAATCCCAAGTATTAGATAAAAATATCACAGACCAAAACAACAACTACATCAACAGTACCAGATGACAGTTAGGTGGAAATATCAAGGTGGAAATATCAAGGTGGAAATTTCCCAAATCATCGATAACTGCTGCCAGTTTTATAACTTTCATTTTTTCAGCAGACCCTAGATAAATGTTTTATGGTTTGTTAATAATGTCTAAAATCGAGCGTGATTACTTGGCGAAACTATGAGAGATATTACTTTCAACCCCACACCCGACGCAAATTCAACACAAAACCAGGTAACACCCCCTCACCTGACAACTCAGAGGGATTGTCCAACACTTCCACCTCTACACCTGGTCGATAAATTTCTACTTGTCGCTGCTGCGGATTGAGTAACCAACCAAGAGAAGCACCATTCTCAATATATTCTCTCATCTTCTGTTGCAATGACTCCAACCGATCTGAGCTAGACCTTAACTCAACAACAAAATCGGGGCAAATATTAGCAAAAGTTCCTTTTTGTTCAGTCGTCAGCCCATCCCAGCGTGCTTTGCTAACCCAAGAAGCATCGGGGGAACGAGTAGCACCATTGGGTAAAATGAAACCCGTAGAAGAATCAAAAGCTTCACCCAAATTTTCATTTTCTTCGTACCAGCGATCTAGTTGTCCAGTGAGACTGCGGTTACGCTTCCCAGTTTCCCAACCAGTTGGTGGGTTCACGATTAATTCTCCTTGTGCGGTTCTTTCCAGTTTCAAATCTCGGTTTACTGCTGCTAAAGCTGCAAACTGTGCTTGGGTAACACCCAACCCAATGGATGATGGTAACTCCATCGACAGGGTGGGATTCTCTGAATTGTTGACCATCTTGACCTCTTGTAAAATAGGGCTTAGAGAAAAGATGCTTACCCTATTTACTGAATATATTCTACCAGTTTACAAACTTCTAAGCGATCGCATCTTTGCTTTTCACTATTTGGTAGTGCGATACTCTTTCAGAGTCGCTCCGCGATCGCGCTAAATATTTCACTTCGATATATTGTTAATACAGGGTTCCAGTATAAAAGCAGTCACTCGGTTTTTTGTTCGCGTTTACGTTTTTCAATTTCTACTATTGGTAATAGTAACGTTTCTTCTATTTCTGCTCGTAATTGCTCGCTGAGCTTGCAACCACTATTAAGACATTTTACTAATATTTTATTTGCATCATAATATACCTGAATCAGTTTTTTCTGTTCGGAAGAAAGTTGCAAATTATGACCGAAATTACGAGTTTCAACCATTAGATTTTGCAATTTGTCAACTATCTTTTTGCATGTTAATTCTTTTGAACATTCCTTAAATTCTTGTTGTAATAGCTTTAATTTATTACCAATCTCTGAGTTAAAATTGGTTGCATCATCTATATAATCATGAAATAAATCTAAACAAACCTCCAGATTATCGCCAAAACGATAAGCCTCAACAAGCATTTGTGTAAAGCCGATATCGAAAACAAGTTCAATATTCCTATAAGAATGGCGTGTACGTCCAATTTCTATTGCTAATACTAGTCCTGTAACTAATTCTTGATCTATTTCATAAGCTAGTAAAAAAGACTGTTCTATTCCAGCATTTATGATATCAATATCTGTTGCACAATTAACAAAACGAGTCATGTCTAAATAAAGCGCTCGTATCGCGGTAGGATGATACCAGCGAGGGATTTTAAGAGATAAATATTTTTTGCTAATAATAGTTAATAAATATTGTATTGTTTTATCATCGGCGACTAAAAAATGAATATATTCACTCATTTCTATTATTAGTTTAGTACGATCTAATTCTTCCCTAAAAGACAATACACTCAATAAAAGTACTTCTTGCCATTGTCGTTTGCTAACATAGGAAGCTAAGGTTTTTAAATCTTTATTTACAAGAAAAAATATTGATACCAAATACTCTTGAAAGGTCAAATGAGAGAACGACCAAATACCATGCGATCACTCAATCAATAACCCATGCTGCGCTTCTATTTCTCGCAACACAACTTCTGCATCCTCATTGGAAATATGCAAATACTCCGCAATATATCCCTGTATCTCACCTTGCTCGAATAAAATATATTGCTCCTGCTCAAACTTAGTTTTTGCGATATAACTCAGCAGTTTTTTTCTTTCTGTTAAAGTTAGTCGCTGATAAATTTCACTAACAGAATCTCGCCTAATTCCTCTTTTATCGTCCCATTTGTCTAACAATAAATCGATTCCTCGTTCGTATAAATCCGAGCGCTTCGCAGGTAAATCCTGTAAATCATTAAATACCCAACAAGTCAAGCTTAATAAAATTGGAGTTACGGCTAATTCTCCTGTTTGTTTATTTTCTAGTAATCTCAATTTTTCAAGAAATCTTTGCGTCAACTCCATTGCTTGCTGTTGTGTCTCAGCCAATGACGCAAACCAGTTTCTCGCAAATTGTTCGACTTGCTGCGGGTTAAAATCAGCAACTTCGACATAATCAAATCCTGGTAATGTGTACTCGCTGGTTTGGGCTCGACAAGTGATTATCAGATGGCTTTTATAATATTTTCTAGAAAATTCAAGTATATGGTCTTGGATTTTTCGCCGGAACTGACTGGGTATTTCATCCAATCCATCCACGAAAAGTACAACTTTTCCTTGCTGTAGAATTTCCTTAGTTTGATTGATATCTGCTAGCCTAAATTCCTCGTGGATATAGTTTAATAAGTTAAACTCGCTGATATTGGTGATAAACCTTAATTCAATTAAAACGGGAATGCGATCGCCTAAAAATTCCCCTTTACAATTCGCTACTGCTAAATGTCGTAAAAATGTGGTTTTCCCCGAACCGGGTTTTCCCAATACCATCAATCTTGAGTGTTGTGTTGCTGCATCAAAACCAGGCGATCGCTTATTCCTTTTATTTAACCCCAAGCGATCGAAGTCATTTCGCAGATTTGCATCTTTTAGCAAACCGGGGATAGTTGCATTAGAATCGCTGGTGGAATTTTGCAAGACGTAAACATCAACGTAAAGTAAATCTACATCGATTTGCTGGCGATTCAATAATTGAATTTTACTGTACAGGTTTTGAATTTTTTCGCAACAATGCGATTGCACTCGTTGAACTATTACATCAACCGCATTCTCTTCCCTCAATCGGTCTTTTTTTTTTAGATTTGGGTCATCAGAATCTTCCTGCGGTGCTATCTGATTTATTTGGTTCACGCTGGCAAGAATGTTTATATTACCGCCAACGTTGACGTTGCCACCAAAAATATTTTGACTGACATTAGGACGATTATCTTGCGTTGAAGCCTTGAGTTGACTGGAAGAATTATCAGTTTTGCTACTAGTTCCATATTTCAACTCGATGTGATACCTGGGTACGGGATTATTTTTGTCACCCCAACGCGCATCCGCAGCCCAAGCACCATCCGCTTTTTCCTTCTTCCGCGTCTCCACCGTCATCACCCCGCTTTCTGGATCGAGGGTGAGCAAATTATATTGTAATGGTATACCCGTCACCTATTCTCTTGCAGGTGCGCCAAAAGTTCCAGCTGCAATAATCCGCAGTCCCCATCGGGGGTCATAGCGAAAATGTTCGTCCTTGGCTTCGTGGATATGTCCGTGGATACCAAGCTGGAAGCCGTTAACTGCTAATTGTTCTAGAAATGCAACATTTTTCATCGACTCGGAACTATTAACTGGATGGTGCCAAATGGCAATTTTCAGCCAGTCATCGTAGTTGTCTGCAAAAAGTTGGTCGATAGCGTTTGCGATCGCATCGGCATTTATGCTAGCTCTATCTTTGTGTTCGTGGTCGATTTCCCAACAGGAATTTAGCCCTAAAAACAGGATTTTATCTTGGGGACAGGGATAGAGGATGGCTTGCTCGTTATATGCTTGGGGATAGGGTTGGTTGTAGATTTTTTTGTAAAAGCGATCACTAAAATAATCGAACCGTTTTTTATATTCTTCTTCATCGCGGATTAGCGCTCCCGCATCACCTGCACCAATGTACTTACCTTCGGGTAGGGGATTGGGGAGTTTACGCTTGGGAACGAAATCATAAGCTGCTTCTGATAATTCCCAGTTTAGATCGTGGTTTCCTGGAACGAGGACGATACGATTGGGGTCGAGTCCGTAACGTTTTACAAGTTTATCCACCAGTTCAAAGGCTGCTTCGTACTCCTCTTCGGTCGAGCGGTTGGCGATATCCCCGGAAATGACCAAATAATTAAGCTGCTTGACGTTGAGGTTTTGGGTGAGGTCGGTGGCAAGTTGGGTAAAGTAGCGTTTTGCTTGGGCTGTAGTTCCCAGGTGGATGTCGGAAAGGTGGAGGATGCGGATTTTTTGCTCTGTGTCTGTCATGTATAATTTCTTTTCCTTGGCAGAGTGTTTTGGTTTTCTGGGTATGTGTTTACTATTGCTGGTAGCTCCGGTTATTTTTCAACATACCTCCACTTTCTCCGATACTTTTCCTACCTTGTAGGTATTAATATATAGTGATTCTTCTGGTGTTTCAGAGTACTTTAGATTACTTTAGATTACTTTTATGTTTACTTAACTATTGTCCCTAAAATCACCCACTTTCACCGCAACTCACTTACCCAACTGAGGCGCGATCGCAGCCATAATTAACAAAAACCCAATCTCCAAAACATAACTAATAAACACACTGGGATTGAGTAAACCATCCCACACATAACCATTCCGCTTCGGTGCTGTTGCACGTTTTAGCACCCGCGACCAACCGCCAAAAATCGCAGGACTCCGCATACCCGATTGTGCAAAGATAGATTCAATTTCCACTATACGCGGATAAAAACCGCGCTGAAAGTGTTTCCACTGGCTTTCCAGTATCCAGAAAAACAAAGGAATTACACAACCCACCAGCGCGATCGCCCTACCACTCACACCCGCTTTTTTCTCCAGCATCAGTGACAAAACTGCTCCTGTACCCGCAATTCCCAAGGCTTTGATTGCCCATATTTGTTTGTTGTAGTCCTCAATCGTATTCTGTATAAAAAATATTCTTGCTTCAGTAGTTCTAATTCAAAAATATCGAAGGATTGGGGATCTTGGCTCGGTGGTTGTGGATTTGACATATAAAGCAGAAAGTGATAATTGTTTAATGTAGAAATTAGAACATTATTTCATAACAAATTTTAAAAGCTAGTACTGATTACATTTATTTTTATGAAAAATTACTACTTACGTATTGAATGGCAAGAAATAATATTTAGCATGTGCAAGCTTCTAAATAAGTTGTATTAAGAGAATATCTTGGATTGGTACTGTGCTGTTTAGATGTAGTACAGATGACTTTATTACTAGGTTATAATTATAACCAAAATTGTACTGAAAATTCGTAAAACATAATTTTGGAGTTGTAGCTAAGGAAATATGCATACGGTGATGACGTGATTGTGTAACAGAAGCAATTCGTCAGGTATTTATGGAATAAGGAACTTAACTAATGCCTTCGGTTCAACAACTATACGAGCAGCGCAAGCTACTAGAAACACTTATCGATTTATTAAACCGAAAAATCCTCAGCTTCAGAACTTCAAGGGTGACAACAATTGATCCTGGTATGCTTGCAAGCATCGATATACTAATTGAACAAAATATTGAAGAGCGAGAACAGGCAAAGAAAGATTTAGCGGAAATTGATAAAGCCATAGCTTCTCAAGGCGATCGCAGTCATTTGCAAGCATCGGAAAGTTCCAGTCAGCTTGCGATTACAGACCACTTATATAATGCGCTACTGAATTTGGACTATCAGAAACAATCTATTTCGTTCCGACAATTTATTCAACAAAGACAAACCGCAGCCTTTCTTATACAAGGTTCTCGACACTATGGGCAACGCTGGTTGTTAAACCGACTAGCACAGAAAGCATGTAATCTTATTACTGACAAAATAGTCCTTTTTCCTCTCAAACGAGTAGCTCGTAGCAATGATATCAGTAGCCTATGGCGCGAACTTGCCGAACGTGTAGGTTTAGAACGAAAAGATTTATCACTATCAGGAATTGATGTTGCTGACTATGTGCATAACTGGTTACGAACCCAGAATGTTATTCTTATTTTCCATGATGTAGAGCATATGCCTTCAGAATATTTACCCAAACTAATTGAACAATTTTGGCAACCGCTAGTACAAGCAGCTACAAATTCTCCTAATCATTCGCAATTATTGATGTTTTTAGTTGACTATACCGGACGTATGTGTAATCAGAATATTGATGTAACGGAAACTTATAACGTAAGTTGGAATCCTCAAAATCCAATAAAATTACCGATGTTAAATAAATTTACAGATACTGTACTTAATGGTTGGCTTGTCAATGCGGTTGATGCTCTACCCCTTGAACTTATTAATGAAACGGATAACACAGTTCAGAGTATTTTAAAAAATAGTGAAGATGGTACACCAGAGTATGTTTTTGACGAAATTTGTAGTTTATGCGATCGCGACTGGGAGGAGGAGACAAAAAAATGGTTGAAATTATAACCAAAGAGCCAAAACAGCCCCTGGAATACAAAGGTAAAGTCCAACCCAAGCCAGGAGAAAAGCAAAACGGACATTTACTGTACCCCTACTCTAACTTTAGCAACAGGAATAATAGTTTCGTTAGCAAATTCTTGGATGAAAAATAGGTGTCCCAACTTCACAAGTCAGCCTATTGAATATGCTGTAGTCGATAAGAAATATAACTATAACATTACTACCTGTAAAGATAACGATCGCGATCGCCTAAAAATCACATACTTGGAAAAACCCGACTGGTTGCAATTTAAAGATAACGGAAATGGGACGGCAACCCTGAGTGGTACACCAAAATTTAGTCATTATGGGAAAGTCAGTTTGTGGAATACTTCTGGTAAATTCTTAGCAACTTTTTCACAGGAAGGACGAATTGGAAATATGGGCTTTAGCCCAGATGGAAAAAAGTTGGCAACTGTTTTATCTAATTCAAGCGAAGTATTTGTAAGTAAACCTCCGTACAGAATTCAGATATCAGATATTTCTTCGCAAAAATTATTCAAAAAATTTGAATATCCGGCTCGCATTAAAAATATTTATTTTAGTCCTGATGGTCAGTATATTGTCGCTACTTTAGGAGATGGAACTGTCAGGATAAGGGATGTTTCAGGAAAGCAAAAATTAGTAACTCTACGTCATAAGGGAGAAATTACGAGTGTTAGTTTTAGCTCAGATAGTCAACGTATCGCAACTGCTTCTGGTGATGGTACAGCCCGTTTGTGGAATTTCAAAGGAATTCAGCAAGCGATTTTATGGCATGAGGGTCGAGTCAAAGCTATTAGTTTTAGCCCAAATGAACAATATTTAGCAACTGACTCAGATGACGGAAAGTCAAGTTTATGGGATATTTATGCGAAAAAACGGCTTAGTACATTTCCAAGTCACGGGTATTCACGTGCTATTTTTTTTACAAACGACGGAAAGCACTTAGTTAACACCTCTGATGAACATACTGTCAGTATATGGGATATTTTTTCTGGAGAGCAGATAGTAAAATACAATCACCCTAAGACAGTTGGAAGCTTCATCTTAAGTCCTGATGGTAAATACTTAATTTCCACTGAATATGATGATAAAACGACATATAATTACAAAAAAATTCGCTTGTGGGAAATTTCTGGCAAGCTAGTAAATGAAGTAGACTTGCAGAAATTGGAGACAAAACAACCAACTAGTATCGATTATGTTGCTTTGAATCCAAATGGAAAAAGAAAAATCAAACAGAATCAGAAAGCACAACTAATTCACAATTTCCTCCCAATGTAACCAGCCAATTAGAAGATGAAATGCAAGTTGCCAAAGCTGTGCGGCAGAATGTTCGCAAAGAAACTGATTCTTATCTCAGCCCTTTCAGCACAAGCAATGAGTATTTCCCGGTTACACGTCGGCAAATGAAACAAAGCTGGCGTTATTTGCGTAGATTTGTCAGAGAAGGAATACCAAGCGAACTCGATATCGATGCTACTGTTCGAGAAATTTCGCGGCAAGGTATATTGCTGAAACCTATATTTGTACCGCGACGGGTAAACCGAACCGAGTTGATAATACTTATTGACCAAGATGGCTCAATGGTTCCATATCATGCATTATCGCGTCGTTTGGGGGAAACTGCCTTGCAAGGAGGTCGTTTGGGTAAATCAAGTATTTACTATTTTCACAACTGCCCCAGTCAATATCTCTACAACGACCCAAACCATCAAAAAGCTAGACCAATTCGAGATATTTTCGCACAAGTAAACTCAAAAAATACAAAAGTATTAATTATTAGTGATGCAGGTGCAGCCCGTGGTGCATTGAATCCCGAACGGGTTGAAATAACTGCCGCATTTCTAAACTACCTCAGCCAGAAAGTACGTTACATTACTTGGCTAAACCCTTTGCCGAGTTCACGCTGGTATGGTACAAGTGCTGGCGAAATAGCTAATTTAGTGCCGATGTTTGAATTTAATCGTAGAGGTTTAGATGCAGCAATTGGAGTATTACGCGGACAGTTGATATTAGTTAATACTTAAATGGGGTGTTATGAGGAACAATGTCGCGATTCGACGTATAAATTCATTTGAAAAACGTTTTGGGAAACCACATCTATACTTGGCTTACCATGCAGCTTTTCCGCTAGCACTAACACCCGAACTTCTATACCGTCTGTGGGCATATTTTCAGCAAGATATTGACGGTCAAGTTATGAATATTCCTTGGGAAGCTGTCGGTGATATCTTGCTTTCTAATTTATGCGAAGAAGTTGGACGCGAGCTTTACGAAATGAATGTAGAAGTACGCAGCGAACTACTACGAAGATTAAAACGAGACCCAAAATTCGGTAAAACAAGAATTATTAAACTCTCGGATTTTCTGCTTGAATATGTTAAGCAACAACTTAACAGCGATGATATCGATATTCGAGACTTTGCCAAAGTTCAACAATGGACAGCCTTGGCATATACCCAACCAAGCGAAGTTGCCCGTCAAATAGCCCAAAATTTTGAGCGACTCCAAATAGCTGCTTCCACCCAAACAGCAACTGATGAAGCCGAATTTATTCGCATGGCTTCGTTGCTAGAAACATTTGCCGAACCTTTAGCCGATGCAAAACTAGAGCCATTATTAGTTTATGCTCGCGGAATGGCAAGCTTTGCTCGTGGTGATTTAGATGATGCTGCGAAACAGTTGAGTAAAGTTGCAGAAAATGGAAAAGTTCAGATAGCTGGTGTTGATTTGGCAATTCCTGAATCTGTTAAAGAAAACTTGGATAGTTCCAGCATTCCGAAAGGTCAAAATTTTAGCGGTCAAAAGTTACGAGGAAAATCATTTAAAGGTCAAGATTTAACAGGTGCAGATTTTAGTTATACAGATATTCGTAGTACAGATTTTTCCGATGCTAAACTTGTTGGTGCGGATTTCAGCCATGCTGTGATGGGATTACAACGTCGCTGGGCAATCGTATTAATGCTGTGTTCGTTTCTACTATCCGCATTAGCAAGTGTTAGCTCTTCTCTAATCGGTTATTTTTTAGGAGGTTCTACTTCTAATTATCAAATATCGGAATTACCAAGTAATAGCTTTGGGATGAATTATTTTATTTTAGCAACATTTTTATTAAATTTGATAGTATTTATTACTGCATATTTAGTAAATATTCGTCAGGGAAGAAGAGCAATATTAAAAGCTATAATTTCATTGCTTATTTTAGCTCCTGCATCCGTAGCTCTAGCACCTTTAATTATTGCTGTTATAGAAGGAAAGACTTCATTATTTTCCAGTAGTGGTAGCACCAACGTAATAGCTTTTGTTAGTGCTTGTATTAGCTGCATTATACTTGCTAGTATATGTTTTTTGACTCTTCGTAAAGGTATTGGAGTATTTTGGGGTACTGCTGCACTAGCTGCCACTGGGACTTTCGACTACGGATTGAGTGCATTAATGGGCTTATCTAGTTCATCAAATACTCAGGTGGCAGCAGAAATATATACTTTTTGGATAGCTTTGCTTGCCGTAGTTTTAGTTGTAGTACTAACATTAACTATCTTTGCGACTCGAAATATCAAGCGACGTTTAACACTGTTAATTGGCACTGGTTTAGCCATTACTTTGGCTGGATTTTTATATATAGGTCAAACTTTGGGTGGGTCTAGCACAGTCTTAAATATATCTTTCAGCGCGATCGCATTAATCACCACATTAGCATCAGCTTGGTTTGCGGCTAGAACCAAAACCTTAAAGCAAGCCTTGATTGTTACCGTTGGTTTTACTGTATTTGTTTTATTAACTACATGTGGATTTCTCTTTTTGCGAGGTATTCCATCTAGTGATGTGTTTGCTTTCCTATTTATAACTGCTGTTTTTGCCATAGTGGGAAGTGCAGTTTCAAGTCTATCTGGGGTAGCTGCTTTACGTAGCTCCATAATAGCTACTGTTGCTATATATATTACCTGGGCTTTACTTCTAGCTTCAATCGCTTCAAGAGAAAAGTTTTTGCCCACAGTTTGGGCTGATAGTTTGACAGGTGCATTCAGTGTAATTTTGCTCGTGCCTTTGACTTGGGCAATGATTATAATTATGGCAATTGCGATCGCATTTGCTTGGGTTGAGGCTCAAAATTTTGGAATTGCGATCGTTTGGTCTATAGTCATTGCTAGTTGTTTTGCAGTGATTTTGGCTTTGAGCTTCTACATTTATAATAGCTCTAATTTCATTTCATTAATTACAGGTCTTGTAGCTGTATTTATTTCAGTAATTGGGCAAGCTATTTGCATAGCTTGGTTAGCTCTAACTCAAAGAGAAACAAAGTTTGCTTTTATAAGAAATTTTGCAATTTCTTTTGCTGCGATGGGTGGTACAAGCTTTCGCGGTGCTGATTTAACCAAAGCTAATTTTACTCAAGCAATTCTTAAAAGTGCTGATTTTAGACAAGCAAACCTTACACACACATTTTGGCACAAAGCTAAAAAACTCAATTATGCATGTGTTGAAAATAGTTATCTTCAATACCCTCAAGTGCAGCAATTAGTGGTTACAAGAGAAGGACAAAACCAAAATTTTGACTCCTTGAATTTACAAGGCATCAACTTGCGCGAAGCAAATCTCACAGATGCAAGTTTTATTGGTACAGACTTAAGCCAAGCAAACTTACGGGGAACTGATTTATCGCGAGCAAAACTAATAGATATTAATTTAAAAGCGGCAGATTTGACAGGTGCTTGTCTGACAAGTGCTTATATCCAAAACTTGAAAATAGCAGATATAAGTAAGTTAGATGTTATCAGTTGCCAGCATTTTTATAGACGTTTAGCAACGAAAGATAATCCTAATCCTTATCGGCAACACAGTATTTTTTACCATTTTTCGCCTGCAACCAAGTAGTCAAATTTATAACACCAGGTTCGGAACCACCTTTGAATGCCACCTTTTGCCAATATGAAGGATTTGCAACACCAGGATTAATACTCATGACTTGCAAGTCGGCAACTTCTTCCATTAATCCGCAAAGTTCGGAAGCTGTAAAAAACCATTCCACATCAAGGGCAACTGGATTAACTCCCTCAAAATCACTTACATTGGGAAGCGGTTTTTTCGTTAACTCTTTCAATATTGCCCGACGTTGAGCTTCATTACTTGTTTGGTAACGCTTGAGTAAATCTCGATTTTCTTTTCCTTTCAAAACAAACAATTCACGGGTAGTTAAAAAGGGACGGTTACGCGGAGATATCGACTCAATTTTCTGTCGTCCAATTAAGTTAATTAAAGTATCTGTTGCTGTATTGTCGCTGATGGAAATCATCAAAGCAGCCAACGTTTGTACTGTTAAGTATGAGCCATCAGCCCATGTCTGTAACATTCCCGATGGTAAACTTTTATTCTGCGATCGCAACTGCACCACATCCTTCCAACTTCGCTTCTTCGATGCAATTTCCGATTTCAATGCTTTGAGTACAGCTAATTTGAAGGCTGAACCAACTGCCAAGGGTACTTGGGGATTTAATTCAGCTTTTGTTGCTTTGCCTTCCCTGACTAAAACACTAACCTTACCGGGTAAAGCCTTAAATTGAGTAATTGCTTCTTCTAAGCTAGCGACTTTGGCTTGGAGTGACTGGAACAACAACCCAGAAATCTGTCCTTTGGGATTGAGAACTATTCTAGCTGGAACGGAGCCTTGAGTGAAAACAACCAAGTAATCTCGATCGCTTTTCTGTATAGTTTGATAGCTTCCCAGTTGAGTCTTTACGTCTGTAATTATCTTCCGTACCTGTTCGATGGGAACTTGAGCTAAAAATTCCGGTGCAAACCATTCAGTCTGTATTTGTTCGCTGGTAAATAATCTTTCCAAAGCGGCTTTGGGAGTCATTGATGTCGCTGGGGTGGGAATTTCAGCTTTGATTTGTTGTTGATGCCTAACATCTGCTACTGCTAAGGAATGGGGAAACAGCAAGCTGGTTGTTAGCAAAGTCGCCAAGAAAAAACTGATATTATGTTGATACATGAGAAATTTTGAGTTGGCTGACATTAACAATTCTCTCACTGGTTGTTATCTTCGGGACGATCGCATATTGCTTAAGGCAACCGTTTCTTGCTCGTTAATAAATGCTACAAGTAGAAACCAAGCACCTATCGAGGTAATCCATCTTCATTGCACCCAAATTCCCGCGATTTCCTTGCTTGCCAAAATATTCAACCCACCTCCTGGATAATTGGGAAATTACCTGTAGTTTGCGTCCAAATTATTTAGTTCATAAATACTATATTTATTGCTGGTGGACACCAACAACACGATTTTGCCATGCCGCAAAAACGGAGTCCCGCTCATCTTTCGGTTCAACAAACTGGTACATCCTTTCCCGGTTTTCCCTACTCCCCATCCTGCCAACGTAGGATAACTTCAAACCTAGCTTACTCAGCAGTTTCTGGATAATAGCGATCGCACTCATCCCCTCCGAAATAGTAACTCCCAGATAGTCGCGAATAGTGTATCGATGTTGCACCGTCAAAGCCTTCAACTTTTGCAACTCCACATCGGAACCACGAAACATTATCCCTGGCGTAAGAAAATAACTAATATTGAGTTTTTCCAATATCAATACCGCAGGCAATAATTGTCCCTTGTTAAAATCTGGCTTCCAAATGGCACTTTCACCTTCTTCGATTTGTGATTTAGCCCTCTTAGAATCACGAGAGACAAGATTTTCCCGTCCCAAGGTCAAAAAGTAATGTAACCGCAATTGAGGATAGTAACCGTCATCATCTTTCTCAACAAGCGCAGGTGTAACATCAATCCCATAACGCTCTTTTAATGACGCTTTCCGTTCTTGATGTCGTTCGGTTTTAGTTTTAGCTTTTTTATCTTGAAGTTTCTTAAATTCAGAATCAGAGATGGTTGGAGAGTTTGCGATCGCCTGACATTCTTCCACATATAATTCCTGCGAAGCTGCTTTTACGGAATCACAAACACCCTGACTTTCTTCTTCCCCAACATCATCTGCATCAATCACCCGATAACCGTCTTCAACCAAACCTTGCAGCACGAACTCTCGATAGCACCGCATTTGAGCATTAATGACACAAGCTCGTTTAGCCCAAGTTTGTAGTGATTCGGGTTGAAAATTCTCATCGATACTGTAATCAGCATTATCAGCTTGGGACAACAACGCAATATTTGTTCTCGTGACAGCATGTTGACTTGCCAAAAGTGAACCCATCGATGTAGAACCATTTCCCACAAAGCCCATACCACAAGCTTTCACCCAGATGTGACGGTCAACAGTCTCTCGCAATCTCGCCAACATCTGCCGCACAGAATTTGCCGATTGAACTCCCTGAAATATCCCCCAAACTGCGGAAAAATGACCCTTGATGTCAATTGATACCCCAGTTTCTAAACTTGGTGAAGCAATAACCAAATCGTATTTTGTGAGCCAGCGCGTTGCGGGGGTTCCCCCCGTTGTAGCGACTGGCGAACCCGTAAGGGTGAGAATTTCATTGAGATGGGCAATGCAACCAAAAGCAGGATGTGATGGATCAGAAACAGACTCGCTATCGATTCTCAAAATCCTCAAATCTGGGAATTTACGACGAAATCTCTGTTCTAAAGCCTGAGTTCCCCATTTAGATTTCGCTTTTTGAGCAGAGCAGCACAGTAAATGATGTCCTCCTTCGAGAATTGCTCTATCCAATGCAGCAATTAAATCCTTGGGATTAGTACCTTCATAGCTGTAGCAGTTTCCAGGTTGAGGCTGGTAATTATTCAGAATTGCAAACGGCTTAACTTTAATTTCCCCAGCCAAAGACAGCAAATAATCCACATCACAATCAGATACATCAGCGCTTGCCAGATAAATCTTTCCTTGAGGACTACTCAACACATTTTGAATCAGCAACTTGAGGTTTTTGAGGACAGAAACTCGACGTTTTGCTACTTCTGTTCCAGAGTTAAGAAGATGCCAGAAAACTTGGTCACACTCATCGATGATTACGGTATTGTTGTACCAATCATTAGGATTAAATCTGGCTTGACTTTGTTGGTGGAGAGAATCTATGCAAACTCCATAACCAAGCAAGTCTCCTGTTCCGGAATCTTTGACTTCGGTTACATAGTTCACTCCAAAGCGGTTACACAATGCTTCTCCAAGTTGAATTCGGTGAGTAATAATTAACACTCTCCGATTTTGCTCGTGTGCCTTCGCAACTTCACCAGTTAACCACTCCGTTTTACCAGTTCCTTTTGCTGATTTCAGAACAATAAGCTTTTCAGTGTCTGGGATTTGGATTTGTCCAAGATATTTTTGGTCGAGTGAAATTGTAGGTTGATAAGTCAGCAAAGTAAAAAGTTTGACTTGCCACATATCCAAGGTTTCAGATTTATCGTAAAGTTCATCAAATGAATCTTGACCTTGGGCAACAACAAAATCATCAACTCCTTTCTCTGGTCCCGGTAAATCAATAACCTGAACCTTGCATTTCTCGATAGAAAGCAATTTCCCCATACGTTTAATCGCAGTTCTGACATGCTGCACTGTTTCGGTTTTTTTGTCACGATCGAAGCAAATGTCAATCCGTCTATCTTCAGTCGCAAAATGCTTTAAATCTGGGACAAGATTGGGTTTCCCGATGATATTGCCGAATTCGTCTTTGGGAGTACGGTAGCCAGAATTAACTCCAGGAATAGCAATTGCTGCATAGCCAATAGTCAACAAACAAGCCGCTTTCTTAACACCTTCGACAATTACCACTGGCACATTTCGCCGCCAAACCCAATGCCAAAAGCCCTGTGGATTTTCCAAATCTTCGCATGGGATATCGATTCCGGAGTATCTTGAAACAAGCCTCCAAGTTTTTAGTGGCACTTGCAAGAAAAATGCTCGCGTTGGCTCCTTATAGGGATGTTCATACTTAATATGCTTGTGTATTTTGTTCCTATCACGTCTAGGTCTGTCGGGTTTAAAACAACCCCACATCATGGGATTGTAGTCATCGAGCGGGTCAATTCCGTTACACCACCATCCTCCGTGTTCAATATGGCGATATTTTGTTAAATCACCATCACGTAAGCGTCCATCGTTACGGCGTGATATTTTGGGGCTGTAAATCAAATACTCGTAAGGTGTTCTGCCTTCGAGAGATTTGACATTAAGATTTATGATTTCTTCGTCAACCCCACTCGATAACCACTCTTGCCAATGTTGATGCTGGAAATTGGTGTGTAAAATATCGATACCACCGAAGATGGTCGCCAAGGGCATCGCGTTCATAGGAGACTCCAAGTTTTAGCCGCATGAAAATTCGCCAGCAAACTTACAAATGCTGCACTTCACAAGCTGTATCAAAGTTAGGACTTACGCACTGTACAAACGAATTATCTTGTGTATTAACGTAAATACGTTGTTTCAGGCTTTTACAAACCCACTTTGTTAATTGCGATCGCTTGGTGGGAAACCGAAAAATCAAGGTCAAAGGGCTGAAAACCATACCCCCTATTTTGATTTTTCTGTCAATGCGTAAGTCCTAAAAGTAGCCCTTTCAAGGTGGTCAAATTTGGAACGAAAATTGGTTATTTCAAACTTCAAAAAGCCCAAAATTTGAGTGAATAACTCAGGATGATATTACTGAAACAACGCATCTCTGTTAGTCACCTTGAAAGGGCTAGTCCTAAAAGTTATTTTTTAAAAAATTTACTAGTTATTTCTATTTGCTCTCTGCCCAAAATCGCTGCAATACGTGTTGCTTGCTGATTTCGAGTTGCTTTTTATCTGACTATCTTACCTATCTGTCGCGCCAGCATCTATTTTGCTTCGTATCTCGAACCATTCTTTAACTATTGAATGGCTTAATGCAAGCGAGTGTGAGCATTGCTTGCACCATTAATAGCTGTTTGTGCGGGTCTGCCATTACCTAAAAACCCTGTTTATAATTTGCAATGGAAATTATCAGTAAATCACAAATTTTTTCATAAGCCTTGTCGGAAGCTGATTTGGGATTTTCAAGTCAATATGAATGAAATATCTGTACAACAAGCTTTTAAAGTAAAAATAGAACTTATATTCGCTTTATGTAAGACTAATAACTTTGCTTGAAACCCTCATTATTCCGTTAACTTATAAAAGTTTTCGATTTACTGATTACATTATTTGGCTGCAATCAAAACTGCCTTAACTGCTATAGATATGAATTGGAATTGAGAACTGACTGTCCTGGTTCTTCTCCCTTACTTTTAGTATTTTGTTGTCGATCATTGTAACGCGATGAAATGCATTGCGTTACTAAAACAGTAATAAAATTTAACCCGCCTTGTCAGTTGACGGAGGCGGGTTTTCTTTCATGATTTGTAAGATGCGATCGCGTTGCAGCCTGAGAGATTGATTTTCCTCTCTCAGGCTACTGATTTTTTTGCCATTTCTTGCTGCTGCTTCTCTAATAACTCTAGTCTCTGCCCTTGAAGCGAAAGCATTTCATACACTTTCTCAAGATTTGGTTTTTCTGATTTCTGGTTTCCTTGTCGCTTCACAAAATCCGCAACTATTTCGTTAAGCAACTGAGATGGTCTTACCCCTCTATTGTTGGCTATCTTTTCTATTTCTTCTTTTATTTCGCTACTAGTACGAAAGTTTATTTGTGTTTCAAGCTTCATATTCCTCGATGTTTTGCGTTGCAATGGTTCTACTGAATTATAATTCCTCATCCTATAAAAGAAAAATTATGCGTTGCAAATCTTGCTTTTGCGACGCAAATGAATTACACTGTATTTATGAAAACAAACCAAAAAGCGATCGCACTTGTTTGGTAGACGGAGCGATCGCCCTTTGAACCTTTGCAGGAGTCTATATTATGACGCATCTAATCAATGCACAGCAAGCACAAGCTGAAATACAAAGCCAAATTGTAGAACAGACACAAATTTTAGCAAAAAAAGAAATCAGGGCTGTAGAAATATCATTTTACGACCATGAAATATATGCTGGAAACGATCTAATAGCCAGCATCACTCACGATACCGATGATTTTGCAACCCAACCCTGGGTAGTAATGGTAAATGATGTCGAAATTCATCGAAGTAACACTTGGGCAAAGTCTTACAACTACATCAGATGGCACTACACACAAAAAACGCTACCCCAACAGCAACAACAGGTAGAAGAAACTACTGGCAATGAAATAATGGCGCAAATCGCCACAGAATGCGAAAAGTTTGAGTTCGATATCTTTGATGACGGTATTTACTACAATGACGCAAAACTTGGGGAAGTTGGTTGCACAGATGGGAATTGGTGGGTAGTTAGAGTCTCGTGTCCATCAAAGATAAAAATACCATGTGATTCTGTACTTGGTGCTGTTTGGTTCTTATGGATACTTTTAGCCTCAGCAGATAAGGATGCGAAACGTACTTCTTTTGTAGATGCACAAAGCGAAATTTCCCATAGAGAAGCCTTACTCGATAAGTCATGTGATGAATTGACAACTATTGAATGGGAAGAACTCAAAAAGTATAAGCCGCTCCCAGAAAATATGGTGTTGTTGACAGCATAAGACAAAAAAAGGTGGGTCTTACCGAAAAGGCAGAGGGCAGGAGGAATGATTCCTGCCCTCTAGTAAGGGTATAAAGCAAAGCTCCCTCTAAATCCACGATTTGGTCGCTTCCAATTGGGAGGGGTCACAATCCCGTTCTAATTTGCTCATAAATGCCTTCTGCCTCCTGCCTTTTTGAACGCCCACCGTCTCTATTGAAACCAAGAATTTTTCTTCAGGAATGAAGCATGAAAATCACCACAGTCTCAATATCATACAGTCGGAAATTTAATCTTGGGGCATATGAATCACTCGATTTAGGCTGTTCTCTTTGGGCGCAATTAGAAGAGGAAGAAGATGCTGACGGAGTAGTCCAATATCTTTATCACCAAGCAAAAGCATCTGTAAAAAATGCAGCAATACCTGTACTTAAAGCTTCGGGATATCAGACAAATAAAGTCAACTCTCACAAACAATCTGTAGATACATCTATTAAAGAGAATTCGGAGGAATTTTAATGATTACTGAAATAAAGTTAGGACTTTGCAATCCCCCTGAACCGATTTATTTATATGTCAAAAATGGGGAATTGAGCGGCGAATCGTACTTGTGGTACAACTACAACATCAACAACGAGAAAACGATTCCAGTACAGCAAAGAGGGTTAACTGGATATTTACAAAATCTACGATTGATAAGTAAAGAATTCAAAGGCGTGCGATTCGTTGGTTCGTAAATCACGGTAATCAGCCCGTACATAACGAACCCAGCTAGCAATGGCTGAACTCTTAGATAGATAGAGGTGTAAATCCTCTCCGCGAGATTCAAGCGTGACTCCTTATCTGCCCACACTGAGTAAACTCGATTTTTACAGAGTGAAGCTGGGAACAGGGTGCAATCAGACTTCTGTTATGGGAAGACACTGGCGCTAATGGGGAGTTCCTACGGTGAAACAGAGCCTAGAAAAGTAACCTAAATTCGAGCAGGACATAAGCTAAACCTGACTTTATCAGAGCCAAAACCCGCAGCACCTCCTTTAGTAGCTGCATGAATCTAGGGTTTCTGATGGTTAAATTGGCTACACCTAATGGAACACAACAATCTTTTAAGGGAACGAATAAAAACGAGTCAAGAGTCATGGGTAAGTCGATGCTCATGTAGGTATGACGAGATGCGGAACTCTCTTGATTCGGGTAGGATGTGGCGTAATTGCTACAAGGTATTCAGAAAACACTTAATGGAGCAGAGTATGATTAGACACAGCTATGAAGCTAGTGAATCTTGGAAGACTTTACCCTGGAAAAAATTCCGGCGTGATTTATTCCGCCTACAAAAGAGAGTGTTCAAAGCAGTTCAAGCAGGAAACAAGCGGAAGGCTATGTTTTTGCAAAGGCTTATTCTGAAGTCTTCCTCGGCTAGATTTTTGGCAATTCGTCAAGTAACTCAGCTAAATGCGGGTAAGAAAACAGCAGGTATTGATGGAATCAAATCCCTCGACTTCGCAGGACGCTTCGATTTAGAAGATTTACTGAGAAAGTCTAGTGGAAATTGGAAACATCAAGGACTACGCGAAATCCCAATCCCCAAAAAGGATGGAACTACTAGTAGGATGCTGAAAATTCCCACTATTGCAGACAGAGCTTGGCAGTGTCTAGCAAAATATGCAATAGAACCAGCACATGAAGCAACTTTCCATGCTCACAGTTACGGTTTTAGACCCGGACGCTCGGCACATGATGCCCAGAAGCTTCTATTCTTAAACCTATGTTCAACTAGAGACGGAATCAATAAACGAGTTATAGAACTCGACATTGAAAAATGCTTCGATAGGATTTCCCACACCACCATTATGGATAACCTAATTGCCCCTAGAGGTATAAAAATAGGTATATTCCGATGCCTAAAAGCTGGTACAAGCCCAGAATTCTCAGAGCAAGGAACACCTCAAGGTGGCGTGGGTGCGCTGCGAGGCGCATGGTGGTATTGCTTAGGTCAATTGTAAAAGGAGGTAATTTATTAGACCTATAAAAGCTGGTTGCTCACCCCAGAGCGCCAAGGCTGAGTCGGCAGGCGGGGGACAATGAGTAATAACCCGTTTGAAGCCCGATGAACAAGGGGCAAAATGCTGACACTCTGTTACAGCACAAGGCTCCGAGCCTGAATTTGACTATGGCTACGCAAGAAACCCTTGCTTGAAGCGCCCACACCTTGGACGTACTGCTAAACAACAGAGATGGTACGAGATATCAGGTAAATCAACTTTCGACGCGGGTGATGAAAAGGTCTTTCTACTGGGACTGAACCGCTCTAATTATAGGGGTATAAATTATCGGCTGATATCGGGGACACTAGGTCTGTGTCTTACGGGCGTAAAGAGGGAGCCTAAAGTCAAATACAGTACATACCACTATGTGAACGTAGGAAGCATGATGGTTGGTCTCACGGAGACTGGGCTAACTGCGGCTAATGTAACCATCATGTGGCAGAGCCGTCGTAGTAGTCCGAGCCAGGAAATAGCCTGGTACATGGCGAAGGACGGCAGTCATTGCTTCATGAGCGTCAAGGGAAAGTAGAGAGGACTAAAATGTATGTCCGATATTATCAAAACCCAACGTAGCCTAGCCACGAAGGCGAAGCATAATCCTCAACACCAGTTCGACCATTTATATCGGCTAATTTGCCGAGAAGATTGGATACATGCTGCCTTAAAATCTGTCCTTTCAAATAAAGGGGCAAAAACTGCGGGAATTGATGGCGTAACTAAAAAGGAACTTGCATCAATTACAGCAAAAGCTGAGTTTGTAAGCGAGTTACAATCCGAACTGCGTTCTAAGCAGTTTAAACCAAAACCAGTACGCCGTGTTTATATTCCCAAAGCCAACGGTAAGCGTCGTCCATTGGGTATTGCAACTCTCAAAGACCGTGTAGTACAAATGCTACTGAAGATGGCGCTGGAACCAATATGGGAAAGTGTGTTTCTTAACTGCTCGAACGGTTTTAGACCAGGACGCAGAACACAGGACTGCATTGCCTTAATGGACAGTTACATCAACAAACGCAGTAAATACTTCTGGGTTATTGAGGGGGATATCAAAGGAGCATTTGACAATATTCACCATGAGATTTTATTAAAACTCGTGGCTGAAAAAGTTGCAGACAAGCGTCTCCTAAAATTAATCGGACAGTTCTTAAAAGCGGGAATGATGCAAGGTTCTTTGTTTCAACGTACAGATATTGGTACGCCACAAGGAGCCATTTGCTCACCATTATTGGCGAATATTTATTTACACCAACTAGATATGTATTGGTGGAATAAATATGGTAGCCTCGACCGCAAACAAAAAGAAAAACGCCGAACACAACGACTGGGAAACTGTGCTTTGATACGCTATGCCGATGATTGGCTACTATTAACTAATGGTGGAAAGGCAGAAGCATTGCGGTTACGTGATGAGTTTCAAACCTTCTTAAAAGAAGAACTAAAATTAGAACTCAACATTGAGAAGACACGAGTTACCCACGTTAACAATGGTTTTGATTTTCTTGGTTTCCACGTCCGACGCTACGTTAGCGGTCATGATAAACCAAAATTATTGGTTACACCAACACAAGAAGCCAAAGAACGTCTAAAAGCCAAAATTAAGGAGATGACCAAGCGAAAATGGTTTAAGGATTCCCCTCTGCTTAAGTTTACTGCTATAAATGCAGTATTACGGGGTTGGATTGGTTATTACTGTCATTGTAATGCAAAGGAAACGGCTAAAAACCTAGATTTCTGGGTTAACGAACGCATATTTCTTTGGTTGCAAAAACGACATCGCCTACCACCAAGCAAAATTATTGAGACGTATAAAATGCGTCAGGTTCATAAAACTGGACAAAGATATAATTTGGGAATTAGGAACGGGGACGACTATTTGTACCTGTACCGAATGAGTGATAAACCGATTACTAAGTATCGGTCGCGCTCCATACCGAACCCATATTTGTCAGGTGAGGAGTCTACAACACTAACAACTCCTGAAGTAGCAATACCAGAATATATCTGGCTTGGTAATGCCGAAAATGATGAATGGCGAGAATTGAAAGAGGAAATAGTAGCGGAACGCGGAGCTAAATGTGCTGTTTGCGGATGCACCGAAGGACTCGATTTGCATCATATTAAAGCACGTCGAGTTGGCGGTACTGATGACAAAGAGAACTTACAGTTGCTCTGTAGAAGCTGTCATGCTCAAACGTCTTCGTTTGGTGACCACGGTAGGTTGCAATGATGGAAAGCGAAGTGACGGGAAACTGTCACGCTTCGTTTGGAGAGAGGGATAGAGAAACACGCAAATCGAAAGGTTTGAAGGTGCGCTCCGTCCCTACTCTATTGAGTCCACTTTTAGCCAATATCGCTCTTAATGGGATTGAAAGTATTCACAGATACCACGTAGCATATAAACGCGGTGGAAAAATCACTGACAAAACCAAGGAAAAAGAGATTATTGAGCCATCAATTCGCTATGCGGACGACATGGTAATAATACTTAGACCTGAAGACGATGCAGAGGAGATACTTGAAGAAATAGGGCAGTTTCTAGCAACGCGAGGGATGAAGGTAAGCGCTAAGAAGACAAAAGTGACCACTGCGACAGATGGGTTTGACTTCCTTGGCTGGCACTTCAAAGTGCAAAGCAACGGAAAATTTAAAAGTACTCCCTCAGTGGACAACTTCAAAAAGTTTCGTCAGAAGGTAAAAGCTATCGTTAATTGCTCGAATTATGGTTCTGAGGTAAAGGCTCAAAAGCTAGCACCAATAGTTAGAGGATGGAGAAAATACCACAGGTTCTGTGATATGAGGGGGTCAAGGTTCTCACTTTGGTTTCTAAACCACAGAACATTCAAGGTATTCAACAAGGAAACGAAGAATGACCGCTACTCTAGCAGAAAGCTAGTTGATAAGGCATTCCCAGCGATACCTTACTCCGAGTCTAGGCATGTCATGGTCAAAGGAAATAAATCGCCTTATAGACGATGACTTAAACTACTGGAGCCAACGTAATAGTAAATTATACGACGGTGACACCTCTAAAGCTCTTAATAAGCAAAACCATACATGTGGTCATTGTGGCATGAAATTTACAAGTGATGAACGAGTAAACTTACACCACATTGATGGGAATCATGATAACCGGAAAGTCAAAAATCTTCTCGCTATTCACGAATCCTGTCATGACTATTTACACATGGGCAAAAAGGTAAATCCTTAAGAATATCGGGAGCTGGGTGCATAGAAATAGGCACGCCCAGTTCTAACTGAGAGGTGCGGAGGATAATACCTCCCATCGACTCAACCAAAGACAATATCAAACTAGATATTTTTGTTGCTGCCGACGAAATTTATATTATCAGAACTGGCATCGAAACGAACTTTGCCAAAACATTTTTATTAGCAGTATCGCAGGTTAAAGACTTCTCCAAACCTTTAATTATTGCTGCTACACCTGGTGAAGAAAATGTGGTTTTTTGTCGGCTTTATGATGCTGCAACTAAAATTCGGATTCGTAGTGAATGGAATCGAGATGCTGACTGGGCTGGAATAATTAGCAATGTTCAAATCTAAATTTAGTTGCTTCTACCAGAAGAGGTTTCTTTGCCACAACACCAAACTCAGGTCAAATCAATCTGTAGTTTTTCCAGTATTAAGAACCCAATCAAGATGTACGTAGGGCTTGCTGAAAAAAGTCGTATTTAAGGCAGAC
>JAAUPE010000135.1 GCA_012034595.1 Calothrix sp. CSU_2_0
CATCTCTAGGTGCTCAGGTTGATACCGACTACATCATGCCCATACCGCCCATGCCCATCGCGTCTTCGCCCATCCCCATGCCCATCCCCTACATTTATACTACGGACATCTGGGATGAATAGCACCTTGAGTACAAATGTAAGCTAATTGTTTGGGGTCTAAATTCTTTGCCTGGGAAAAATCTACTCCTTTGACTACGGCAGATTGTGCGCCAGTTTGGGGCTTTTGGACGAAGTCTTCAGAGGGGTCTTGTCCACCTGGAGACAGAATAGCACCTTGAAAATCTGCACCAGCAATATTTGCACCTTGTAAGTCAGCTAGCCTTAAATCGGCATTTCGCAAGTTGCTATTTTCGAGGTTGGCTGAACGTAAAATTGCCCGTTCCAAACGAGTCGCACTCAAGTTGGCGCTGGTGAGGTTGGCATGGTCTAAATAAGCACCTGACAAATCGGCAGCTTGCCAGTCAGTTTTAGTGAGATTGGCATGGGAGAGTTGGGTGCCAATTGCGATCGCTCGTCCCAGTCGGGCACCAAACAATTCGGCATCGGTAAGTTTTGCTTCGCTAATGTCAGCACCAGTCAAACTGGCGTTTTCCATAACTGCACTGCGTAAATCTGCCCCAACGAGTTGAGCGCTACTCAGATTTGTGCCAATTAAACGCGCTCCCGAAAGGTTGGCTTTATTCAGGGAGGCACGGCTCAAATTGCTTTTATTTAATAAAATGCGGCTGAGGTTGGCATCGCTGAGGTTTGCTTCCTTCATTTGGGCTTGGCTCAAATCAGCGACTGTATCATCATAGGTATCCCAACGTCCATCTTCACCTGGTCCGCGAAAACGGGTAGCTTTGAAACTGGCTCGATCGAGGTTGGCTCCTTTGAAATTAATACCCCACAAATCAGCCTTATCTAGAACCAAACTAAAGTAAGCTGTGGAAGCCGCATTGGTTTGTGACAGTTGAATCCGATTCAAATCAACATTATTTAATTGGCTGCTATAAACTGCCAATATTTTATTAATTGCTTGTTGGTTAACTTGTAACTGCTGTTGTCGCGTTTGTCGTTGGTTTGCGTCACCGCTATTGCCATTAATTTCGTTCGCAAGCAGCTGATTTTTGCGTTTGAGGTCGGGAATCGCGTTACTACCGACGTTGACCAAAGCTTGCTGAATTGTATTTAAAAGGATGGGATTGGTTTCTTCTGCAAGTAAGTCAACTAAAAATTGAGTAGATTGGGAATAGTTAAGCGTACCTATCGCCATAATCGCCCGTTGACGTTCCTCAACTTTGGCATTGGAATTGTTTTTCAAGCGTTGTTCGAGTTCGCTAAATTGCTTGCGATTTGCTTCTTCAGAAACGCGAGAATTTTCCTGTGACTGGATATATACTTGAGTCCCTACCAAAGTACCCAAAACAGCAATCATACTGATTAAAGCAATGCCAAATAAGCTGATGCTGGGGTTTTGCCGTACCCAGCGCCATAAATTCGACTGGCGGATAATTGCTTCTGGAGACATGACAACCGAAGCGATCGCAGTTTCTTCGTCAGTGTCATTCCAGGGTTGAGTTTGTTGCTGGGGAGGAATAAATGTTTGGGTTGCATCAATCGTATAAGTACCAGCAATGCGATCGTGTAAAGCCCGACTTGAACGCCAACGGGGAAACCCCATACTCTCAGCCAACAACGTGATTGCTGCCAAACCAGTAAAAATGATTAAATTGGGAAAAGCGGGGCTGTAGCGCCATAAAATATAGGCTACCGACATGGGTAAACCCCAACGTCCCACCCCTTCCCGTACCAGAACCGGGAGAATCCCAGGTGGTGTCCCCTCTTCGGAGACAACCCGTATTGCAAACCAGCGTTTGGGGATTGTGCTACCAGTTTTTGCGAGTAAATATAACTGCCAACAAGACAGGGTTAGAGGTGCGATCGCTCCCACTGTCCATAAAAAATTAGTAATCCACGAAACATTACGATTACCATAATTTATTGGTAACGCTAACGGACGGGCAACCTCACGTTCGATAATTCCTAGCACGGGGTTGAGGGGTACTCGACTTAACTCACTGCGGCTATTGGCAAAAGTTCCAATTCCATAGGGAATCAACCCGCTTACGGCAATCAGCGCTATTTCCGTAGTCCATGCTGCCAAACGTCTAGTAAATAAGGACATAGAATTATTAGTCGTTCCATTTGGCTGCTGCGATCGCTTTGATGGATTCGTGCTTCTCCTCACCATTGGGGTTGTCATTGCGTCCCGTCCTTTAATCTTGAATAAATATTGAAGAAATATTGATGTCTGTCCCAAAAAGGGTAATTAAAAATAAACAAATAAACTACTTAGTTTACAACTAGATACTTAAGTTTGCCATTTGTTATCTACCTTTTCCAGTCGGCAGTAACCAATTACAAATAACCCTACTTACTAGCTACAAAAAATTTGTATCCTACAAATCCTAGTCCCGCAAACAGTACCACGCTCAAAACGGAGGCAACCAACTTTAAAACCGCTTGTAGCATCGCAAAGCCAAATATAACACCTGCGATTGTAACAACCAGCTTTCTCATTCCGGAAAGATGATTAAACCAATTTAGGAATGCTGCTATTGGCATTACACCCCTAGAATATGCTTGTACTGTCTCGGTAACTGGCTCGAGTTGCGTAACTACTACGGACGGGGAGTTAACCCCTACTTCCAGTTGTTGCAACTGACTCCGGAAGTCATCTTCTGGTTGAGAAGTCATCAATAAATTTTCACCCCAGCTATTTTGCTTCAAAATATACTATCTTTGCCCAAAATTTAGTAGGTGTCTTTGACGCTTTTCTCGAAAGATTGCGGAACTCAAACATAATTGCTTTCGTCTTAAAAATTAAGGAAATTATCTAAATATCGCTCTAAATAGTCGGGAACTGCGGTATCTCGCAGAAAGTAAATATGAAAATTAAAGCAGGTTTGCCAAGTCAGCTTGTTCCCACTGCCTTAGCGATGAGTATTCTTCTCTCCTTTGCGAATTCAGTTGGGGCACAACAAATCAAAATTAGCCCAAATTTTAAGCCAGACCCAATTACCCTAACTGGTAAATCTGGAGGAGGGACTAAAAGTAATTGTGGAAATATTTCATCCGTACCCAGCCAAGTTATTCAAGTAACTGAATCACTACCCTATTTACGGTTGACAGTGGAAGGTTCGGGGCAACCAACTTTACTGTTAGATGGTCCTGGAGGAAAATTTTGCGTTCTAGCCGATAATTACTCTGGTGGGAAGCCGGAAATTACAGGTTTTTTCAAAGCTGGAAATTACTCTATTCACGTAGGTGAACTATCTCAGGCACAGTATAACTATACCCTCTCGATTTCGCAACAGAAGAAATGATTGGGGATTGGGGATTGGGGATTGGGGATTGGGGATGGTGTAACCCTCCTAACTCCTAACTCCCAACTCCTAACTCCTAATTCCTAACTCCCAACTCCTAATTCCCAACTCCTAACTCCTAACTATTCCAATAAATTCATCGGTATTTCTACTGCTTTCACGTCGATAGTCCCTTCAGGTGCTACACGTTGAAAATGCTCACCTTCCACCGTTAGCACCTCACCACAATTCGGACATTGGAGTTGAGTGTTCTTCAAACCTGGAAATTCAAATTCGCAGGCAGGGCATTTATCTGTAATTAAATTTCTCTGCAACCACCAACGAAAACCAAAAAAGCCGATTATCGGCACTAAAAATATTAATCCAACAAGAATTAGTAACGAATTAACTAACCAACCCAAACCAAGTGACCCTAGTAACCAAACTACGGCGAACAGAGTCAACCAAGGACGAAGATTTGCTAACTGAAACTGAAAAGATTTAAGACTCATAAAAAACCTCGCAGGAGTTTGGAAACAAGCGCGGCTTTCCAGCCTGAAGTCAGGGGATTAGTCGTCAGTTACAGAGTCACTGTGTTAGCAGGTTTCCCCGGCAGGAGAGCAAGTGACTTAGGACATTTAAGCCTGTTCAGGACTAACGACTTTGGACTGGAACCGCGTCTTGATGGGGTGCTTATTTTATAAACTTATTTTTTACTCTCTTTCTTAGGATAGCGATTTTGGTAGTAAATCAAGCGTCGAAGATTGAAAGAATGCCCGATGCGGGGCAAACTCATGACTCAAAATAATTAATTAATTTGACATACTCCCCGGCGTAAACGCACGGGGATTCTAAGGTCAAACAGCAATTGCAGGCAAAACCTGTCTAACATCGCCTAACTTAGCGGTCGATGCCCCGACCGCACAAATATTTCTAGCTGCATTTTCATCTCGTCCATTCACAGACTGACAAGATGGACAACGCCATTCTCTGACTGATAAATCTAGATTTTCTAGAACATGACCACAGGAAGAACAGGTTTTACTGGATGGATACCATCGATCTATAAAAACTATCGCTTTTCCTTTTTTCTGGGCAACCCATTCTAAAATCTGGAGAAATTCTCCAAAAGCTAAGTCTGATATCTTTCTACCCCACAATCTCTGCATTCCTTTCAGGCTCAAGGTCTCAAAACACAGAATGTCAAATTTATCTGTGAGGTCATGGGCTAGTTTCCAGAACCAGTCAGTACGATGATTTGAAACATCTTCATACTTACGAACCAAATTCTTTCTAGCTTTCTCTCGGTTATTTGAGGCTTTAAGTTTCTTTGAGTGCTGACGACTGGCTTGCTTGATCTTGTTTAGGGATTGTTTGAGAAATTGGGGTGATTCAATTTGGGTTCCATCAGAGATAGTCAGGAAAGTTTTTAAGCCAAAATCAAATCCAGCAATTCTACTCGTCTCGAATTTGATAACTGGTTCATTTACGTTGTCAACTACTACAACCATCATAAATAATTCACCTAGAGCTGTGCGTTTGATGGTTAAAGTTTTAATTGTTCCTTCTATTTCTCTGGAGTTCCAATACTGATAAACTTGATTCCCAATCCTGACTCTGTTAACTCCCAGAAATTTATATCCTGCTTGCTTTAGGGTGAAGGATTTGTATCTTTTAACTTTCTTAAATCCCGGTGGTCTTACCCCCTTTTTATTTTGCTTAAAGAATAGTTGGTAGGCTTTTTCGATGCGCTGACAGATATCCTGCACGGACTGAGAGCCTACTAATTGCCAGAAGGGTTTACGTTTCCGCAGCTTGGCTATATGAGCCTGGAGTTTAGCGCAGTTCAAGTGTTTTCCCCACATTCTGTAGTACCTTTTATGCAGGGCAATACAGTGATTATAAATGACTCCGGCGGCGTTAATTGACCGCTTGAGAAATCTATTCCTTTTGTGTTGATACAGCTTAAACTTCAGGGTTTTCATGTTGGTATTTTATCGCGGATTCACCAGAATTTAAAGAAAAATCAAGACAAAGCCGTCCTACAAGGACGGGGCTTTAGACCCAATTTTTCGGTAAATTTTCAATTTTAAATACTTCGATCTAATTTATCGATTAAAAACTGTTCTTGCGATCGCGCTTGGAAAGCTGCAAAACCAAAGTGCAATAATGCCTGTTCCCGCAGCCATTCCCCATTGCAGCGCTGGTCTTCACCACGGAGTATTTCGATACAGGCTTTGGCGACTGCTTCGGTATCACGATATGGAACCCGCCAACCTAATTTACCATTTTGCAAAGGGTCTGCGGAACCATCAGCATCACCAGAAAGTACGGGAATCCCGCAAGCCATTGCTTCTAAATATACAATCCCAAATCCTTCCTGGGAAGGCATAATGTAGGCATCAGCGAGGTGATAATGGGAGATTAATTCTTCGGTAGCAACAAAACCTGCAAAGACAACGCGATCGCTCACACCACAATCTAAAGCTAATTGCTGCAATCGCGGCAAATCATCTCCCCTACCAATGACTAAATATTTAACATTGGGGAAGGATTGGGCAATTTGCGGTAATGCTTGAATGGTAATATCGACTCCTTTATAAATATCCCCCGACCACAATCTAGCTACCGTCATCAAAACTTTGGAGTTGTGCAAACCATAACGCTCTAGCATCTCAGGTGATTTGATTCCGGGGGTAAAGTTATCACCATTCACCGAACAAGGCAATATTTTGATTTTCTGCGGGTCAAGTTGATTAACACTACTAGCAATATCGCGAGTATAGTGGCTAACCGCCCAAATGCGATCGGCTTTTTGCAAACTAGTTTTCACCCCATTTGGTAAAGGACTCCATACTTCTTTTCCATGAGTCATTACTGTATAGGGAATCCCCAAGGTTTGGCAAAACATCCCCACCAATGGGGCAAGGTTCACATGTCCGCAATAAACGTGCTGGGGACGTTTCTGCACCAAGTAAGCGAATAAAGCTGTTGCCATTCGCATTCGCCCGACTTGAGGGGAATTATCTTTAAAATAGTGGAATCTTAAGCGATTGGACTCAAATGGATTTTTGCTGTCGCTGCCATCACGGAGGATAAAGACTTCCGCACTCCAATCTTCCGGTAAAGCCAAATAAGACCGAAAAACGTCTTTGACGTAGGATTGGATTCCACCTTCCCGTGAAAAAATTTCTAGAAACACGAAAATATGATTGGCTGTTTTAGTCGCTTTTGGAACTAAGTAATTATTTTTTATGTTTAGATTAGTTTTAAGCATGTTGTTTCTGATTAACGTTCCATCAAGCAGATAAATGCAACCAAATATACATCGATACAAAGTTATAGCTTTAGTGACAATTCTAAATTTACAACTCTCAAAGCTCAACTAAAAGTTTAAATAGTTATTTTGCACGCACCTATTAATCGTAACTTCGCTCGATTCTGCTACAATCCGGCGATAAACCCAAACTTGACTAGATGCGATCGCGTAGCGGGTGCTTTGCACCATCGCAAAATCTGTACCCACTAGCTAATATAATTTAACTTTGTTCAAAGTAAGTAATATTACGTATATATTACTGTACTAAATTTATTTGGGATTGAATAAATATTAGCAAAAAATAATTCCGAATCGAATGCGACGATTGCGGAAATATACAAAACATTTTATACAATTCCAACAAAATATCTAATCCAAATTAAACAAACTGCTATATTTAGTGATTTTGCAAACCGTACTTAACAATCAGCAGGCAATTTCTGCCATCAGCAGAGCGTTCGTAAACAACTCGGTCAGCCAAACGACGTAATAGAAACCAACCATATCCCCCGACTTGGAGAGTACCGGGTTCGGGTTCCGCGATCGCATCGGGATTAAATGGCTTACCACGATCCCAAATTCTAATTTCCAAGCGATCGCTCCACAATAAAAGGTCAATTTCGATAGTCGTTTCTGGTGGTAAGGCATGGTGTGCATGACGAACTGCATTGGTAAAGCCTTCTGCCAACGCGAGATTGAGACGGTAAAGTTGGCTTTCCGACCAGCCTAATTGCAACAAATATTTTAGGCAAAACTGTTCAAACCATTGTTGCACTTGATTTAGGAGCTTTAGCTCGCTCTTCACCGTCAGATGGTCTTGCTGCATGATGCTAAGCATTGACCCTAAACTTAAAAATAATAAGGGGGTAAAATATATTTTCCGAACTTCTAAAAAAAGAAGTCTAATGGATTTTGGGTTTAAACCAAATTACCACATGTATTTTCATTTAACGCTACCGAAAAATCACTTAACAAATGATTTTCAATCCAAAATTTAAAATCTACAGAGGTATAGGGGTACAAAATTGATGCCTGCTGAATTTCCAAGAAAAGTACAATCGGGGCACTTATTCTTGAAACCCACAGGCATCAAACCGCTTTATCGTGACTTGATGAGAACAGTCTCTATTTAGAACAGTCCCAAGGTCAAAGATTTATCGATTGGGAAAGTAGCACCAATACCCAACCAAAGTGTCACCAATGTACCGAACATAAAGACTGCGGTGGCAACTGGACGACGGAAGGGGTTTTGGAATTTATTGACGTTTTCGATGAAAGGAACAAGGATTAGTCCCAGAGGAACCGCAGCCATTAAGAATACACCCAACAATTTGTTAGGAACTGTACGCAAAATTTGGAATACGGGATACAAGTACCACTCAGGTAAAATTTCCAATGGTGTTGCAAAAGGATTTGCGGGTTCACCATTCATTGCGGGGTCTAATACTGCCAGTGCTACGATGCAGGCAAAGGACCCCATGATGACTACTGGGAAGATATATAGTAGGTCATTGGGCCATGCAGGTTCACCGTAGTAGTTGTGACCCATGCCTTTGGCTAGTTTCTCTCTTAAACTCGGATCGGTTAGATCGGGTTTTTTTTGTGTTGACATCTCTAAATATGCTCTCCGACTGAGGTGAAGTTAAAGCACTTATTGTTTCATACAGGGATAAAAAACTATAATTGACGACAGCGATCGCGTCTTCTGTTACAGCTTGTAGCCCAAGTTACAACTATAGAATTTGCTTTTGTTGTGATGTATCACTTAATGTCCGACATGATATTCAGTTTAAAGCAAACTAATTCCGTTGTAACTAAGTATTATTCAGACTCGCCACAATTTCGTCACAATCAAGCAAAAAAGCTCTAATATTACGACAAATTACAACGGACCGGAAATACCTTGTTTGCGAATCATCAGGAAGTGCAACAACATGAAGACAGCAATTAACCAAGGCAGTACAAAGGTATGGGCACTGTAGTAGCGGGTTAAGGTCGATTGTCCAACACTCGCACCACCACGAAGCAAGTCAGCCATTAGAACACCGACGACAGGGATAGCTTCGGGTACACCGCTAACGATTTTTACAGCCCAGTAACCAACTTGGTCCCAAGGTAAGGAGTAACCAGTTACACCAAAGGAAACTGTAATTACAGCGAGAATAACCCCACTCACCCAGGTTAATTCGCGAGGCTTTTTGAAACCACCAGTTAAATACACGCGGAAAACGTGCAAAATCATCATCAACACCATCATGCTGGCAGACCAACGGTGGATGGAACGAATCAGCCAACCGAAGTTAACTTCGTTCATGATGTATTGCACGGAAGAATAAGCTTCTGTGACAGTTGGCTTGTAGTAGAAGGTCATTGCGAATCCAGTTGCGAACTGGATCAAGAAGCATGTCAGAGTGATTCCACCCAGACAATAAAAAATGTTGACGTGAGGAGGTACATATTTGCTGGTTACGTCGTCAGCAAGGGCTTGAATTTCCAAGCGCTCCTCGAACCAGTCATAAACGTTTGCCATACAATTTCGCTTTTCCTAAAAATTGATTGCGGTTGATAGATATCCCAACGATCGCGATTTCGGGCGTGATGAAAGGGATTTTAGCTTATAGAGGTTCGCTCTTGAGCAATTGGGCAGTTTCAGTGGTAAGACTTTTTAAGAATCTTAACACTTTGCAAAAATGGTATGTATTGCGTTTTCGTTGTGCTTAATCTTAAGGGATGATAGACACAACATCAATTCTAGCCTTTCTGAGAAGCTATGCACAAAGCATCAATAGGTTGCCCATAAGATGAGAGAATGCATTACTTCTATAAAAAAAGTAACATAATCGAGAGATAGATTTAATTAAACACCAGAGCAATTGGGTTATCACTCGTAGATTTGGGTTGAAACTAAAAATTAATATTGACAATGAGCTTCATGCAACAAAAAATTTTTCGGGTTGTGTTAACACTGCTCCTGACATTTTGGGTCGGGTTTGCTGGTTTTTGCGATCGCGCAGTCGCGTTGACAGATGAACAAAAGCTGGTATCTGAGGTTTGGCGAATTGTGAATCGTGCTTACCTTGATGAGACATTTAATCATCAAAATTGGGCGGGTGTGCGGCAAAATCTTTTACAAAAGCCGATTAGCGATAAGCTTGCTGCATATACGGCGATTCAAAAAATGCTCAAAAGTTTGGATGACCCTTTTACTCGTTTTTTAGACCCAGAGCAGTATCGTAGTTTACAGGTAAATACATCTGGGGAGTTAACTGGGGTTGGGTTGCAGATTGCGTTGAATTCGGAAACGGGAAAATTAGAGGTTATTGCCCCAATTACGGGTTCTCCGGCTGAGAAAGCTGGAATTCAACCACGCGATCGCATTATTCAAATTGAAGGTACACCGACGGAAAAATTAACCCTTGACGAAGCTGCTGCGAAGATGCGCGGTGCTGCGGGTAGTATTGTCACCCTTTCGATCGAGCGGGATGGTGAAAAAGAGCCTCGCCAAGTTCAGTTAACGCGCGATCGGATTGAACTAAACCCTGTTATCGCCGAATTACGCCCTTCAACCCAGGGAAAATCAGTTGGCTACTTGCGTTTAACTCAATTTAATGCTAATGCCCCAATGGAATTGGCGCACGCCATTACTAGTCTAGAAAAAAAAGGCGCGAATGCCTACATTCTGGATTTACGAAATAATCCCGGTGGTTTGTTGCAAGCAGGAATCGAAATTGCCCGTCTCTGGCTCGATTCTGGCACCATTGTTTACACTGTTAACCGTCAAGGTGTCCAAGGTAGTTTTGAAGCCCTTGGTTCGGCTCTTACCAATGACCCATTGGTAATTTTGGTCAATCAAGGTACAGCCAGTGCTAGCGAAATCTTGGCAGGTGCTTTACAAGACAACGCTCGCGCCAAACTCGTCGGTGAGAAAACTTTCGGGAAAGGCTTAATTCAGTCATTATTTGAGCTTTCTGACGGTTCGGGTTTGGCTGTAACCATCGCTAAATATGAAACACCTAGTCACCACGATATCAACAAGCTTGGTATCAAACCTGACCAAGAAATTCCATCGCAGCAACTAACCCGCGACCAAGTTGCTACAGAAGCTGATTCCCAGTACAAAGCTGCACTTGAATTATTAGGGAAAAATGCTGTTGTTGTTGGGAGTGTTTGAAGAATTGGGAATTGGGAATTGGGGATTGGGCATTGGGAATTGGGCATTGGTAAAAGAAATATTTATTAACTCCTAACTCAAAACTCCTAATTCCTAACTCAAAACTCCTAACTCAAAACTCCTAACTCAAAACTCCTAATTCCTAACTCAAAACTCCTAACTCCTAACTCCCTCTTCCCAAAGCTTCTAAATCTAAATTATTCAGATGGAAATAAGCATTATTAATCAAGCGTTCACCTCGGAGGAAACCAGTATTAGCTCCAGGACAAATATATGAAAGTGTTTCAGGTGAGAATTTTTCAAGTAGTAATTTTAGGCTTTTAATTTGACGAAACCAATGAAAGGTTTTGGCAGTTCGGATTGGTGTTACTTCAGCTTTGGGATTGGGGAGTATATGCCTTCCGGTAAATAATACGCCGCCAAAATCGCTATAGTAGAGGCAAGAAGAACCAGGAGAATGCCCTGGAGTCCAAATTAATTCTGCTGTACTCCCGTTGGGAATAGTTGGTGTGATGTCTACAGCAGACTGCGCGATCGCGGAAGTCCCATTTAATTTTGATTCTCGACCAAAAGTAGTTAAAGTTAGTCCAGGTAGCAAATAAGCCTCGTGTTCCTGAATTACAACTTCGCAATTAAACGCTTGTTGGATTTCTGCGGCTTTACCAATAGCCCCACGATGACTAATAAATAACCAACGTACACCACCATGTAATCTGAGAAAATCCTGGTTGATATTATCCCAAGCTGGACAATCAATCAGGATATTGCCTTCATCCCCGACAATGAAATAAGCAGTTCCTCCGAGTGTGTCCCGATTTGGTGGAAAAGCAAAAATATTATTTAGTACAACCCGTGGTTGCTTAACTGTTTGGCTTGGCTGTGGATTTAAGGGGCACATGGGAAGAGTAGATGTTGAGGAGTTAGGTATTAGCTGACAAAAGTGACAAATATTTTCATAAGCATTTTATAATCTAAAATCCGTCTTGAAAAATTAAGCGGAAAGACATCTTCCCCTTTACTTCTTGCAAAATCTACTATCCAAAATCACATAAAACGTTTGTTTCAAAATACACAAAGATAACATGGAATTTTGGTTTCTCCTCTTACTGGGGATTATTACTTACTTAATGGTGCAGCGTAGTGTCGCTCAAATCACAAAAACGCCAGTTTGGCTGTTGTGGTTAGTCTTGATGGCTCCAGCTTTGCTGTGGACAGCATGGACAACTGTAAATGGTCAAAATACCCGTCCTCCACAGATTTTAATGATTGGACCTTTGATTATTTGTCCAATTTTATACTGGGTACTATTTCAGATGGGACGACGACCAGAGTTAACGCGAACCCAGACAGAACCCACCACACCAGAATCTCAATCGGCTATTAGTTCTACCGCAGAGCCATCACCAGTGCGTCCGATTGAGCCATCGGAAGAAACCCAACTGCGGAATTGTTTTCCTTGGTCGGTATATTACCTGCAAAATATCGAGTATCGACCGCAAGCTGTAATTTGTCGGGGACAATTGCGCTCTAATGCAACTGAAGCTTACCAAAAAATTAAAGAAAATGTTGAGGAACAATTTGGCGATCGCTTTTTAATTATGTTCCAAGAAGGTTTGAACGGAAAACCTTTCTTTGTTCTTGTTCCGAATACACAACTTGCTAAATATCAGTATCGCAGTTCGGAAAAATTAACACGACCTGGTTTTGCACTAGGGTTATTATTGGTAACTCTGCTGACAACAACTTTAATTGGAGTACAAGTTGCAGGTGTTGATGCCAAGCAACTAAAAGCAAATTTTGCACTGTTCTGGCAAGGATTACCTTATGCATTGGCATTAATGACTATTTTAGGATTGCACGAACTTGGTCATTACTTAGCTGCCAAACGCTATAAAATTCGCGTTACGCTGCCATATTTTATTCCTATGCCATTCTTTTTAGGAACTTTTGGTGCATTTATTCAAATGCGGAGTCCTGTACCCAATCGCAAGGCATTATTCGATACTAGTATTGCTGGTCCAATTGCTGGATTAATTGCTACTTTGCCTCTACTTTTTTGGGGGTTGACACAATCGAAAATTGTTCCTCTTAGCGAACAGGCAGGATTGTTAAGTTCGGATTCGATGACGGTTCTCAATCCTAGATATTCAATTTTATTAACGTTAATATCAAAATTAGTTTTTAGTAGCGAATTAACGGCAAAATCAGCCATAGATTTACATCCTGTTGCTTTTGCTGGGTTGTTGGGATTAGTGATAACAGCATTAAATTTAATGCCTGTTGGACAACTAGATGGTGGTCGGATTATTCATGCGATGTTCGGTCAACGCAATGCAATTATTATCGGGCAAATTGCGCGTTTATTGTTGCTGTTAATCTCGTTAATACAGCCAGGGTTTTTCCTTTGGGCTGTGATTCTGTTGTTTATTCCTTTGATGGATGAACCCGCATTAAATGATGTTACGGAAATTGACAATAAACGTGATTTTTTGGGTATTCTAGCAATGGCTTTTTTGATTTTAATTGTGCTGCCATTCCCGAAGTTTTTTGCCAATTATTTAGGTATGTAAATATTTTAGTAAAGTGTGGGAAATTAGGAGTTTTAAGTTAAAAATGAATAATATCATTAACATCCCTGACTTAAAAAAGTCGGGGATATTAAGAAATTCCAATGAGAATTTGAACTAATTCGATGTGGAATTAGCAGCTTCAGAAGTTTTTACGGGAGGAACACCCATACGAATTTCTGTAGTAAAAGAACTCGTATTTAAAGTACCAGAATGAGTCAAGGAACTTACCCGCATCCGTAAGTTATCGCTGGCAAACCATAGCTTTTCTTCGGAAGTCGTATCTCCTGATTTGATGACTAATGTTAGAGATTCATCATCAGCAAGTTTGTAATATCCTGTTAATGGTTTTTCTGTATTATTAACCTGCCGGAATAATTTACCTTCATTGGCATTACTAGCATCTGGAACTAAAAGCAAAATTACCGAACCAGTATTTTTCTGATTTAATTTAGTTGTATCGTTCCAGTTTACTTTGACAGCTATAATTTGAGAATTGGTGTTAATTTTACAGCTTTCACAAATTCGGGCAATTTCTGGATTTATTACTGGTAGGTTTTCAAAAACTATTTCTGATTTCGCTTCTTGCATTTGTTTAGCTGCTACCACATGGGATGTACGGTGAGCAAACCATTTACCTGTGCTTAATTCAAAAATTCTTCAATATTCATTATTGGTTGGTGGTTAGTTGTTAGTTGTTAGTGGTTAGTGGTTGGTAGTTAGTGGTTGGTAGTTAGTGCTTAGTGGTTAGTGGTTGGTAGTTAATAAAAATGACAATTACTTATTACCTATCACCTATTACCTATTACCTATTACCTATTACCTATTAACTATTAACTATTAACTATTACCTACTAATTATTAAACTTGATATCCTGCATCTTCTAACCGCTTGAGGGAAATTTTGGCGGATTCGGAAACGTGATTGTGGCTGTCTTTTTCCAGGTATTTCAGTGCTGAAACGGTTTTTGGGGTAGGGAGATTGCCTAGTGCTTCCGCTAAACGCTGCCTGACTAACCAATCTTCGGCTTGGGCAAAACGAAGTATATCATCGACTGCGGTGATATCTTTGATTTCGCCTAATGCCGCGATCGCAGCTTGTTGTAATACCACTTCTGGACCATCTAAGGCATTAATTAATGCTTCGCGGGCACGGCTATCTTTCAAATTTCCCAGGGCAACCGCAGCGCTGAAACGTACTAACCAATTGGTATCTTCGTAAAGCGATCGCACTAATATTTCAAATGCTCGCTTATCTTCTAAGTATCCCAATGCACCAGCAGCATCCGCACGAATACTGTAATCTGGGTCATTTTCGAGAATGTTTACCAAAATTGGGTATGATTCTGCTGTTTGCTTGATGCCAAGGGCAAAGACTGCCATCGCTCGAATTTGCAGCGATTCGTCATCAAGTACTTTTTTGATTAAGGGTAATGCGTCTTCAGCCGGAATATCACGCAAACTTGCAAGGGCAACCATGCGATCGCGCAAACTTGGACTGTCTAATTGGCTTGATAGTTCTTCGAGGCTCGGAGTAGCCATCTATATTTACAGCGCTCTTGCTACTTACATTTACTATTTTATAATATTAAGTATTATTGCGTTTGTTAAAAATCCATTTGGCTGGGGTCAGTGGTCAGTTTTCAGAAGTTAGGAGGAATAAAATAAATTTTTTCTTTAATTTTATCCGGAAACACAATATAAATGGCTAAAAATGAGACTTTTAAACGGTTAACTCCTAACTCCTAACTCCTAACTCCTAACTCCTAATTCCTAACTCCTAACTCCTAACTCCTAATTCCTAACTCTTACTCTTAGTTTCCCGTTCTTGCAATTTCAATAGCATTTCAGCGTGCATTTCGCGAGTAATCGGATAAAAATAGGTCAAAAGTAAGCCTAAAACTAATGCGATCGCGGGAACGGGAGCAATGAAAAAGCGGATTATCTGTAATACGGAATCTGGCTGAATGGGAACGAGATCGGTTGCTGTTGGTTTGATATATCCTGCCCAACCCAAGCTTTCCAGCATCATCGCGACGGCTAAACCTAAGCAAATTTTTTGCACAAAGACGGCAAGACTGTAGAATATTCCTTCCCGACGTTGCCCTGTTTTGATTTCGTCGAGTTCAATCACATCTGGTAACATCGACCAAGGAATGAGATAAGCGCAGGAAACACCAATACCAGCCAAAACACATAGGATATACAAAAAGGCTATTTGACCGGGTTGTAAAAAGAATAATCCGATTTGAGCAATTAACCAGGAACTTACCCCCATACAGTAAACAGCTTTTTTGCCCACAAGACGACTGATGTAAGTCCAAACGAACAACATCGTCATTGCTGTTCCTTGCACAGCTAACAGTACCAAACTCACATGTAATTGTGGTAAACGCATCAAACTAACGACAAAATAAGGTATTATCCCGGCTGTTAATTGCACGGCTAACCAAGAAGATAAATAAATACCGATAACGAAGAGAAAAGGAATATTGGTAAAAACGATTTTCAGTTGTTGGAATAAAGGTAAAGAAACTGGTTGTTCTAATTCTGGGTTGCGATTTGCAACTGCTTCAGCACGTTTTCTTGTTCCCCAAACGCACCAATATATGGGAAAAACCGAAATAATAGCACATACAGCCCCCAGAATCAAAAATTGTAATGCTCTGTCTTTGGGGAAAATAGCGCTAATAATTAAGGCAATCATCAGAGACAGAATGCTGCCACCAATCGAAAAGCTAAAGCGAAAACTATTTAAGCTTGTACGCTCGTCGTAATCTTTAGTGAGTTCGGCAGTGAGAGCTGTATAGGGTAAATTAACAACTGTGTAAAAAGCATTAAATAAAATTGATGCGGCTGTGTAATACCAAAACAGAGCTGTTTGATTTAGACTACTATCCCCACTAAAGTGGGGAACAATCCACTGTAGGAAGAAAAATATTCCAAAAGGAATAGCTCCCCACATCATCCAGGGATAGCGTCTACCCCACTTACTTTGAGTGCGATCGCTCAACACTCCAACCATCGGATCGTTAACAGCATCCCACACTTTGCCAATAAGTTGCGTTCTCCCCGCTAAACTTGGGTTTAATCCCGCAACATCTGTCAAAAATGGTGATAAGTAGGAAATGCCAATCATCGCAGTTATTGCCGTACCTAAATCACCAGCTCCAAAAGCGAGTTTGGTACTTAAATTCAATTTTTCGCTTCCAGGATTTTTTTCAGAAGAATCCGCAGCAGAATCATTCATATAACTTTGCACTCATAATAAAATAATTAGAATTGCCACTTACTCAGTATTATTCGCTATCAACCAGGTTGTTTATGCCAGACCTTTACGTTTCTTGGTCAGATTATCACCAAAAAATCGAGCAGCTTGCCGCTCAAATCTATCAATCCGGTTGGGAATTCAACCAAATTATCTGTCTGGCACGGGGAGGATTACGAATTGGAGATATCCTTTCCCGTATTTATGACACGCCATTAGCGATTTTAGCTACATCATCTTACAGTGGTGCGGGGAAACAGGAAAGAGGGAATCTCGTCTTTTCTGAGCATGTAACAATGACGACTCAAACTTTGGGTTCGCGAATTCTCCTCGTTGACGATTTGGTTGATTCTGGTGTCACCCTCCAAGAAACGATTCCTTGGTTAAAAGAATATAGCAAAACGCCTGTGGAAGATATTCGGACTGCGGTAGTTTGGTATAAAGAATGTTCTGTAATTACACCAGATTATTACGTCGATTACTTGGCTGATAATCCTTGGATTCACCAACCATTTGAACCTTATGAAATGATGAATCCAGCAGATTTGGTTTCTAAATATACTGCTGTTCCTGCGACTTGATATGAACCATAATTATTTTTTGGTCAAACCGGATACGAAAATTTTCCTTAGGGATTACGATCCTGAATATACGGGTAAATATCAGAATAAAGCTGATGCTTTGGGGGTATTACAAGCTGATATTGAGCAAATGGGAAAATATCAAGATATTCTCTATGCTCAAAATACCTATGCATTGCTAATTATTTTTCAAGCAATGGATGCTGCGGGTAAAGATAGTACGATTAAGCAGGTAATGTCTGGTGTTAATCCCCAGGGATGTCAAGTTTTTAGCTTCAAATCTCCCAGTTCCGAAGAGTTAGACCATGATTACCTATGGCGAACAACAAAGTCTTTACCGGAACGCGGTAGAATTGGTATCTTCAACCGTTCGTATTACGAAGAAGTGTTGATTGCTAGGGTTCATCCAGAAATTCTCAACAGCCAACAGCTACCTAAAATACCTTCTGGGAATCAAATTTGGAAGCAGCGATTTGAGGAGATTAATAATTTTGAAAAATACTTGACAAATAACGGAATTGTGATTTTAAAATTTTTTCTGAATATCTCAAAATCAGAACAGAAAAAACGTTTTTTGAGACGAATTGAATTACCTGAGAAAAATTGGAAGTTTTCCATTAGTGATGTTCAAGAGCGTGCTTTTTGGAATGATTACATGAAAGCTTACGAAGATATGTTTAACCATACCAGCACCAAATCAGCACCTTGGTATATCATTCCTAGTAATAATAAGTGGTTTGCACGTCTTGCTGTTTCCGATATCATTTGTACTACACTCAAGCATCTCAATTTACAATACCCAAAAGTTAGCGATGAGCATCGACAGCATTTACTTCAGGCAAAAGCTGCATTAGAAAATGAGGATTAGGATAGAGGGGGCAAGAATTATTTTGAATTTCTCGCTATAATTTTGGGTGAGTTTTGGGACAGCAACTATGTTAGAGTACAATTTATCGAAATATTTACCCTCAGCAGACGAGCTTCCCGATTCCGATGAAACACCTGTGGATAACGAATTACAAGAATTAATACCGGGTTTACTAAAGTCCATTTTGTTAATTCTTTGGGCTGAAAGGATGGATTGGTTATTTGCGATCGACATGGGTATATATGTTGACCCTGATGAACCTCCAATTGTCCCCGATGCCTTTCTCAGTTTGGGTGTAGAGCGAGTTTATGATGAAGAATTGCGTCCCAGTTATGTAATGTGGGATGAAAATGTTGTTCCAATTTTAACCCTGGAAATAGTTTCTCCAACTTACCGTAAAGAGTATACAAAAAAACTCGACGATTACGCGGCAATGGGGGTACTTTATTATGTAATTTATTCTTCCCGTCGTCGCCGCAAACCACGTTTGGAAGTACATAAATTAGTTAATGGCGAATATCAATTACAATCAGGGAATCCGGTTTGGTTGCCGGAAATTGGCTTGGGAATTGGTTGCGATCGCGGTAATTATAGTGGAGTCACACGGGAATGGTTGTATTGGTATGACGAAGCAGGTAAGCGTTATCTAACCCCACAGGAACAAATTCAACAACAAACCCAACGTACTCAATTGTTAGCCGAAAAATTGCGGGAATTGGGTGTCGATCCGGATGCGATCGCACCATCTAATTATAAGTTCGTAAAGGAATGACTGGTTTCAGCACCATAATATAACCGCAACTAAACCCAAATATTTTTCGTTTGCGTTCTATCACAAAACCAAGGCGAATATAAAAATTTTTAGCACTTTTCGTATATAAATAAATTGGTTGATTTACAAGTTGTACAACTGTTTCAACAGTGTGTTAAATATTGTTGCTTTGTCATGAATCAAAAATACTATAACCCAAGATTCTAACTAGTTATGTTGTGCGATGCATCAAGGATGCCGCTTCGCGATCGCAATCTTCCACAAATTAAATGAAGGTTAGAAGTTGAAGAAGAATATAGAAGTTAGGAGGAGTCAGAATCACCCAAGAAAGAATCACAGAATACCAAAGCTACATTCTGGCTATTTGAGTTCTTTATTGGTCAAAATGCACTATACTCAATCAAAAATAGTTATTTTGATGGCATTAGCAGTAATTTAAACTCGCTAAATATAACTAGATAATCCCAAAAATAAAAATAAATTATACAAACAATAAATAAGTCTCTATCAAGAAATAATTGTATAGATTTAACTAGGTGAAATATCCACTATATAAAGCTTTATAGTAAATTGACTATAAATTTAAAAGGGAAATATAATTAGCGTTAAGGGTTGTGAAGCTTTGATAAAGAGAACCATTTATTAAAGATAATAGACCAGTAAATTTGCAAGTTTATAACTCGTAATAAAAATAGGTGTATGTACCGATTTATCGTTTTCATTAATTCCATTAAGATTTACTTAATAGAGAGTCAATTATTTGACTTTTGTAGGGCTTAGTTTACGGAAGTGTTAGTTTATCGATACTGTTCTTTTGGCAGAAAAGAACAAACTCAAAGCAATAGCAGATGATGGTTTTAAGCGTATGACAGTTCATTCAACACGGTTTTACTTGAAATTGGCTACTTAAGGAGTCTCTGCGGTGATCGAAATCCAATTATTCACGGTTTTTAGCTATATATTAATGACCAGTTATTTTTTCTTCAATTGGATCGCATTTTCCCTACGTCGTCCAAGTTCTTCAGTTGAAGATAATTTCTTGTCGTTTGTGATGTGCTGTATTACGACTATATTTTGGCCTCTGATTATCCCAATGTCTGTGGTAAAGATAGTTAAGACGCGCAGAATCGAATATGGTACTGCTGTTCCTGTGCTAGCTGTATTATTGGCGTTAAGTTTGTCGCTGTATCTAAGCTGAAGATTTGTGTTGTGTTGACTCTACTCCTATCAGGGGTAGAGTTATTATCTTTTGCTTTCTCTTAGGCTTTCCAGGAAATAAAATATCCCAACTTAGGTATTGTCAATCTTATTAATAATTTTAAGCGCGTTTTTCGCCTTCAGGCCAAAGACTTAGTATCCAGCATAGTAGTGGACTAAAACAAGATGTTATATCGAGTGAAGTTCGACCAGTCCACATTGCGAGTACAACAGCTTGAGGTTTTGTGAGATTTGGCATTTTTCAATTACTTTTCTAGTCCATTCTCTTAATTCCTCGCTTTTTCCTACTTGCATTCACCCTCCTACACCCGTAGTAATTCTGCTGATAAAACCTAGA
>JAAUPE010000136.1 GCA_012034595.1 Calothrix sp. CSU_2_0
ACCTACTGCGAGGTGGAGTCTAGAAAAATGCAGTAGAACCGCATAGATTCAATTTTCAAGGTGCAGTGCTTTGCCTTTCGGTAGCTAGGTTTTTTAAGTGGTTGATTACCTTTCCACTTTTTAAATAATACCAGAAAGCCGTCCTATAAGGACGGGGCTTTATACCCAATTTTTCGGTAACAAATAGTAATAAGGGTACGTCATTGACGTACCCCTAAATACATTATTCAAAACTAAACTGAATTAACCAACATTTGCCAAAAGTAATTCCGGTTGCCCTGTCTTCATTACCTTGACTTGTCCGTCATCATCAATATCCACAACTGCCGTGTCTCCATCCATTACTTGACCGGAAAGCATAGCCTCCGCCAATGAATCTTCCAACAACCGCATAATCGCTCTACGTAAAGGTCTTGCCCCATAACTAGGGTCGTAACCTTCTTGAACAACGCGGTCTTTGAAACGTTCCGTCACTTTGAGGATAATACCTTTCTCAACTAAGCGGTTAGCAACATCCTTGAGCATGATTTCCGCAATTTGCTTAACTTCATCTTTCTTCAACTGAGTGAAGACAATAATGTCGTCGAGACGATTGAGAAACTCAGGACGGAAGAAAGCTTTGAGTTCTTCATTAACCAAAGTTTTGATGCGGTTGTAGCTAGCTTCAGCTTCGTCCTCTAGCTGGAATCCTAAACCACCACCACCTTTTTCGATTACCTTGGAACCAATATTGGATGTCAAAATAATCAAGGTGTTTTTGAAGTCAATTTTTCGACCTTTGGCATCGCTAAGGTGTCCGTCATCAAGCATTTGCAGCAATGTATTAAATACATCGGGGTGCGCTTTCTCGATTTCGTCGAAAAGGATAACACTGTAGGGTTTGCGACGTACAGCTTCGGTCAACTGTCCACCTTCATCGTAGCCTACGTAACCTGGAGGCGAACCAATCAACTTACTGACGGTGTGGCGTTCCATATATTCGGACATATCAACGCGAATCATCGCATCTTCCGCACCGAAGAAATAAGCCGCCAAGGATTTCGCCAACTCAGTTTTCCCAACCCCAGTAGGACCAGAGAAAATAAAACTAGCAATAGGTCGATTGGGATTTTTTAAACCGACACGGGCACGACGAATGGCGCGAGAAACAGCACTAACTGCTTGTTCTTGACCGATGAGACGTTGGTGTAACGTATCTTCGAGGTGCATTAGCATCTCCGACTCGGATTCGGTGAGCTTATTGACAGGTACACCAGTCCAGGAAGCGACAATTTGGGCAATGTCTTCTTCATCAACCACAGGATTGGTGACAAAATCGGCGGATTCTAGTTGAAGTTGCCCTTCAAGTTCGATTTCCTTGTCCCGGAGACTACCTGCTTTGTCAAAATCCTGGGTGCGAACGGCTTCTTCCTTTTGTTTGCCAACAGTTAGAAGCTCCCGTTTAATTTCACGGCTGGTGGAGTGCATCGAGTTCCTTAAACGGACACGGGAACCTGCTTCATCGATTAAATCGATCGCTTTATCGGGAAGGAAGCGATCGCTAATATATCGATCCGACAATTCGGCAGCTGCAATCAAAGCTTCATCGGAAATAGTCACGCGGTGGTGCTGTTCGTAAACAGAACGCAAGCCGTACAAAATTTCAATGGTTTCAGGAACGGTTGGCTCACCCACCTTAACAGGTTGAAATCTCCGCTCTAGGGCAGCATCGCGTTCGATGTGCTGGCGATACTCATCGAGAGTGGTAGCACCCAAACACTGCAATTCACCCCTTGCTAAAGCTGGCTTGAGAATATTGGCAGCATCCATACCACCTTCAATCCCACCTGCGCCAACCAAAGTATGAATTTCATCAATCACGAGGATGATATTTCCGGCACTGCGGACTTCCTCCATGATTTTTTTGAGTCGTTCCTCAAAATCACCACGGAAGCGCGTACCCGCCACCAGGGAACCCATATCCAGACCAATTACTTGCTTGTCTAAAAGGCTTTCTGGCACATCTTGATTGACAATGCGCTGTGCTAAACCTTCTGCGATCGCGGTTTTACCAACACCAGGTTCACCAATCAAAACAGGGTTGTTTTTGGTACGACGACCGAGAATTTGGACGGTACGCTCAATTTCTTTTTCGCGACCAACAACTGGATCGAGCTTGCCGTCTTGCGCTAACTTAGTGAGGTTTTTGCCAAATTCTTCGATGAGTGGATTTTGCTGGTTGCGACGCTGACTGCTATTAGATGCACCAGGAGCAACTGCCACATCTTCACCTAAGCGGCGAATTACTGCCGTGCGGACATCCTTGAGGTCAATACCAAGATTCTGTAATACTTTAGCGGCGACACCTTCGCCAGCTTCGGTTAATCCCAGAAGTAAATGTTCCGTGCTAATGTAGTTGTTTCCTAGCGTGCGAGCTTCTTTAAAAGCTTGCTCGAATAAACTTTTAACCTTAGGAGTAAAAGGAATTTCTGGTGGTACGAAACCAGAACCTCTACCGATAATTTTTTCTACTTCTCGACGTGCGTCTTTAAGAGTCACGCCCATGTCACTAAGCACTTTAGCGGCAACCCCGTTTCCTTCTCCAATCAATCCCAGGAGAATTTGCTCTGTGCCTACGAAATTGTGCCCCAGTCGGCGAGCCTCCTCCTGAGCTAACATGATTACCCGAATGGCTTGGGAAGTGAAGTGTTCAAACATAAGCGGGTTATTGCCTCCCTTGCTGCTTGGACTTAGAGTGAAATTTGTTCTCACCCTGAGTTGAAGTTGTTTGTACTTTTATAAAGATAATGTATCTTTATTTAACGGCTGGTGACAGTGGTGAGAGCCGTATGCTTAAAGTTGTGTTAGCCGCCTACTTAAGTGTAGGTTAGATAAGTACTGTCTTCGTTTGCTTTTACCATTGGCGAATTGCTAGTCATTAGGGGAGTGTGGCTGTTGAGTAATTAGTATGGCAGTGGTTTTGTAAAAAACAGCCAGAAACTTAGATAAAACAACAAAAATTCCCAAAATTTATAAAATATAGAGATTAGAACTTAGAGGAAGTTAACCAATCTCCGGCTTTCACCGGACCTTAAATTTAATAACCTGATACGAAATAGCTTTATTCTGGCTTATAGAATAACATTTTCGCCAATCCCTGAAAACAACTTAGCACCGATAACTACGCTCGTAGCAAGACGGATGCCTTGCACTATCCCGACTACCCCAATGACTAAAGACAAAGACCAACAACATCCCCTTTATAACAGAGATAGACCCACTGTGGAAAGCTTAATTGCTGGGGAACCCAGTGATACTAACCTAGCAGAATTAGCGCGATTGCGTATCCGCTACCAAGATTTTCCTGGCGCTAGGGATATTCAGACGGATTTAGATAATATCATGCAACAGTGGGGTTTGACTGAGGAAGAACTGTTTGAAAAAACCCGTGCCATCCATGATGTTGGTGGAATTTACAAAAGTCGCGGTAAAAAGGAAGAGCAGGATTGGAATTAGTTTTTGGGCATTGGGCATTGGGCATTGGGCATTGGGCATTGGGTTTTGTAAATTCAAATATAAATAAATCAATAAAGACGTTCCATCGGCACGTTTCTACCAAAATTCCAAAATTCCAAATTTTGTAGGGGCAGGAAAACCCTGCCCTTAATACAGGATAATAGCGATGAACCTCATCAATTAAGCTGTTCTCCACTCAGCAGGTGCTGTTGTCGTTGTCCTTTCCGAAGCTGTTGTACCATCCATAAACCAAATTGCATCATTCCCAGTGCTGGAATTACGCCAAAATATATCAGTTTTGCCATCATCGTTGAAATCGCCAAGGCTGTATTGTAGCGATGAGTCTGTTCTCGGTAAAAATGCAGAGGTAGAAATACTACTACCATCCATCAACCAAGCAGTATTTTCCCCGGTTCTGTTGTTGTGCCAGAAAATATCAGTTTTCCCATCACCATTAAAATCACCAGTGCTAGATTTCCAATCAGCACCCATATTATCTAAATTACCGCTAAAAATTAGGGTTCCATTCATTACCCAAGCTGAGGTTTCTCCTGTTGATTGATTTCGCCATAGTAAATCATTTCTACCATCACCATTAAAGTCACCAACGGTATATTCCCAAAATGAATCCATTTGTTGTAATAAGGAAACAGAGTAATTTGTACCATCCATTAACCAAACCGCAGTTTCAGTTGTACTTTTATTTCGCCAAAATAAATCGCTTTTTCCATCTCCATTAAAATCAACGATGTCGGGAGTCCAAGATAAATCTTCTGTTTTTGGTAAATAAGCTGCGGTGGTGACGCTGGTATTATCCATCAACCAAGTTGCATTTTCCCCTGTCTTGGTGTTATGCCAAAAAACATCGCTTTTACCATCACCATTAAAGTCGGCAGTTTGAAAATTCCAGTTACTGTCAATTGTCTGTAATTGAGTTGTGCTGACAATATTAGTACCGTCGATTATCCATAAAGAATTTTCTCCTGTTTTGGTATTGCGCCAAAAAATATCACTCTTGCCATCACGATTAAAATCACCGAGCTTGTAATCCCACTCATTGCCAACGTTTGGTAAAACTTTGGCATCAGCTATTCTTTCTCCATCCATTATCCAAATAGCAGTTTCACCTGTCTGGCTATTACGCCAAAATAAGTCTCGTTTCCCATCACCACTAAAGTCAGCATTGATGGCAGGGTTACTAAATATTGAGTTAGGGTTTGGATTAGTTTTTGGTACATTTGATGCCTGATTTGTAATCTCATCAGGTTTTGATTCTGAGGATTTGCCAATGGGGAATGAATAGCTAGGCTTGAGCATATCTCCAAATTGATTTGGAGGTAAATAAGCAGTTACAGAGTCAATATTATTTGTCGGCAGATTCAGGGATTCTTTGGATGCAATCATAATACTTTTTAGCTTTTATGTTTATATAATCTTTAGAGATTTTATTGAGATATTCTGTTAAACACTAACAAATGTACTATTGGTAAAAAGTTATCAAATATTCATATCTCCAATTTTCCACAGCACAAAAAATATCCCCAATTTCTTCAATAAAAAATCGGGGATATGGAATAGAAATTGCTAGTTTTTTAGAAAGTATACCAACCGGCTGGAGTCGTAGTTGTACTAGTGACAGTACCATCTGCCGACGAAATCATATTTTCGCCAGTACTGTTGTTGTGCCAGAATAATTCGGTGGTTCCGTTACCATCAAAATCACCCAAGCTGGATGTCCATTCGGAACCTAGTGATGGTAGAACGGTTTCGGTTGCTGTTGCACCATCCATTGTCCAGCCTTTATTTTCACCAGTGCTTTGGTTGCGCCAAAATACATCGAGTTTACCGTCGTTGTTGGAGTCACCAAAAGAGTATTTCCAATCGGAACCTGCACCTTGGGTTGGTAAAGCTGCGACGGTGGGGGTAGTACCATCCATTAACCAGGTTATGTTTTCACCTGTTTGAGAATTGTGCCAGAAGATATCAGTCTTCATGTCTCCGTTAAAGTCAGTTGCGGAGAAATCCCAACCTGCACCGAAGGTTTCTAGTGAGACTCCGTTGACTGTTGTGCCATCCATTATCCACAGCGCGTTTGCACCAGTACTTTTGTTGTGCCAGAACAAGTCTGTTTTGCCGTTGCGATCGACATCGGTAACGGTGTAGCTCCAATTGGAATCGGTGGATGGTAAGAATGCAGAACTGGCAATTGTTGTGCCGTCCATTAGCCAGTTAACGTTTTCATTGGTACTCTTGTTGTGCCAAACTAAATCGCTTTTACGATCGCCATTAGTATCGGCAACGGTAAAGTCCCAATTATTATCTAAAGTTGCGATCGCAGTATCGGAAACGACTGTTCCACCGTCCATTATCCAAGCACTGACTTCACCACTATTTTTGTTTTGCCAAACTAAATCGGTTTTGCCATCTCCATTTAAGTCGGAAATTTTAAAATCCCATTCCGCTCCACGGGATGGTAAAGATGCACCTTCTGGAGTCGCTCCATTCATTAACCAAATGGCAAATTCACCAGTTTGGGCATTACGCCAAATTTTGTCAGTTTTACCGTCTCCATTAAAGTCGGGATTTATGGCTGCGCTACTAAATATAAGATTTGGATTGGGGTTCAATCCTGCTGCTTCTACAGTATCTGATGAACCATTTAAACTAGAAGTATTAGTTGAGTAAATACTATGATCGAGACTAGTTGAGGTCGCAGTATATTTTGAAGCACCAACGCTCGTGTTCAGTTCTGTGGATTTGTTTGATTCAAACATAATTGGTAATTGACAACATGTTCATCACCCTTTTTACTATCGCTCGATAATTAAAAGTGTTTGCTTCTAACTAATAATGTCTTTTCCAAATATATTTACCTATTTAATTTGTTCGTCAATAACATTGTTTAGTTGAATATTTTTGCATAAAAATATCTCTGGATTATTAAGCAATTCAGGTATCTGGTAGGTAAATTGGGGTAGTAAGAAAAATCAAATAATTACAAACCACTGTATATTCGGACTTTTTACTCCTGACTACTTCACATTACCTATTAACACCTATTGCAACTGACAAAGGAATAAACCAAACCAGTTATTTGCATCAGTCCAGACTTGTTGCATGACTAAATTATGGGACTTTAATTGTTGCTTAATTGTCTCAATATCAAATTTCCGCGAAATCTCTGTCATGATAGTTTCTCCCAGAGCAAAATCAACGCGCAGATTCAAAGTCTGTAGTTCTACAGTTTGCGATTTTAATGAACGCAAATGCATCTCAATTTGATTGTCAATTTCGTTATAAAATGCCAAATGTTCAAATTGTGAGCCATCGAAATTACCGTTATACAGCCTATTCAAATGCTCTAGCATATTCAAATTAAATTCCGATGTTACACCTTGACTATCATTGTAAGCAGCTTCGAGAATATGTTTTGGTTTCTGTAAATCCACTCCTAATAAAAAATATTCTCCGACTTGTAAAGCTTGAGTTACTTGTGAGAAAAATATTTTGCATTCCTCTGGATTCAAATTACCCAAAGTGCTACCAATAAACCCAATCATTCGTGTTGGTAATTGCTTCGGTGGCAGTTGTTGTAATGCTAGTTCATAAGTTCCCGCAAGTGCATAAATTTCCAGCATTGAATAATCGTTCAAAAGCTGCTTTGCACTACTTTCCAGCATTCCCGCACTCACATCAACAGGTAAATAGCGTAATGGCAAACCAAGCTGACTATAAGCATCAAGTAAAATTCGGGTTTTAGTCGAACTACCGCTACCTAATTCTACAAGTTCGCATTTCCCAGTTATTTCGGCAATTTCAGCCGCACAACCCTGTAAAATAGCTGTTTCAGTTCGCGTTACATAATATTCCGGTAACTCGCAAATTTGCTCAAATAGTTCCGAACCGCGATCGCTATAAAAATAACGTGGAGGTAAAGTTTTTTTAGCTTGAGACAAACCCTTCACCACATCACTCCCAGCAACCGTCAAAATTGAAGTGACTTCACGCAAATGTTTAATCGTTAAACGCTGGGAACTGCTGGTGGTTTGATATCTGGTCATTATTCCTCCAAAAGTTGGTGATATTTATTAAAAAGTAAACTCAAGCTAAATACTTAGACAGTGAAACATGAAGCAATATCGCAAAACATCACGCTTAAGCTAGATTGACCTAGATTACGTTAAGCGATCGCAATGCCAAAATTAACTAAACTATCAAGTAAACACGGGAGGATGAGAACCCCTACGATTTATCGAGGGGATGAAATCCGACTCGACGGCGAAATGCGCCACCGGGCAAACTTTGCCACGGGGATTCTCCCCGTGGTCACTTTCGCGGTTTTAACCCGGTGTCTCTCTTATTTTCCTCGTTGACCTTCAATATACTTTTTAACTACCTCTGTGCTGACCTGACCTGTTGATGCTACAAAATAGGTTGGTGTCCACAAAGCAGGTAGTTTTTTTAATTCTGGAAACTCCTTCCTTAAGTGGTGTGATGCCCTACCTTTGACCCATTTAGCAATTTGGGATGGCGCTTCATCGGTCGGAGTATTCAAAAATAAATGTACATGGTCAGGCATTATCTCTAGCGCGATTAGCTTCCAGTTATGTTCTGTTACCAAATCGAAAATAATTTCCTGCAACCGTTTTGCTACATCTTTGACCAGCACTGGTCTACGTCTTTTTGGGACAAAAACGAAATGGTAGTTGATTGAAGATACTGAATTTTCGGTACGCCTGTACTCATAATCTTCCTGAGATAGTTTAGCCATATTTTACGGAATCTTGTTGTTTTTGTATGTAGTATCAATTATAACGAGCAACAGGAGGTGATGCAAGTTGTACAAAACAATTCCAGTAAAAGCAAGGTTCGCAGATGAAGAAAAGTTATTTTGGGTTGACCAATGCGAACACGCTAACAGCTTAATTAACTGCGCGATTTACGCAACAAAGCAAAGTCATTACGCAATGTTAAAAGAGTCTGATAATACATTTACAACTTACTGGCGTGATGACGAGCTACGACATGGATGGAAAACTTATAGGTGTAACACCTCATATCCAGAGTTAGATAAAATCCTTAAAGACAATCCTCATTACAAGGCAATGGCTGCACAGTCTGCACAGCAAACTTTGAAGTCTGTCGGAGAATCAATAGTTGGTTACAACGGATTAGTTAAAGCTTATTACCGTGGTGAAGTTGATAGCGCAAAGTCGGCGGGGTCGGTTTCCGTCCCGTCGAACTTTGTAAGAAGACCATCGTTGCCCGGTTATAGAAAGAGTGGAGGGCTTGCTGCTGTAACTTTTCCCCGACAGGCTTTGACCTGGAAGAATGACTGTTTTTACCCATCAATTAGCAAAGAAACCAAACCACATTTATTGACTGAAATAACACTACAATTGCCTGATTTTATTAATCCTGATTGGGTTAAAGAAGTAACTGTACGTCCTAATTATGGGGAGTTATGGATTGACTGGGTTATTGATGATGGGAAACAGTCAATAGATGTCAACACTAACCTTGACTACACCCAAGCATGGAGTTTTGACCACGGTGGGACTAATTGGTTGACTGGTGTTTCAACCCTTGGGAAAAGCTTGATTATTGATGGCAGGAAACTAAAATCAATGAATCAAGGCTATTGCCGTTTGGTTGCCAAATATAAGCAAGGAAAATCAGATTTTTACTGGGACTCTAATCTAGACAGAGTGCAACTTAAGCGCAATAATCAAATGCGTGATGCCATTAATAAAGCGGCGAGATTCATTGTTAATCAATGCTTAAATGATGGGATTGGTAACATCGTTATTGGCTGGAATGAGGGACAAAAAAATGGTTCCAATATGGGTAAACGCGGGAATCAAAACTTTGTTGTAATTCCCACAGGTCGATTGATTGAAAGGTTAAAACAACTTTGTCCTGAGTACGGAATACAGCTAACAATTACTGAGGAAGCTTACACTTCAAAAGCGTCTTTTCTTGATGGTGACTCTCTACCGAAACACGGTGAAAAACCCGTAAGTTGGAAGGCATCGGGAAATCGAGTTAGACGCGGAATGTATAAAAGTCGTGATGGTCACATCGTCAATGCTGATTGCAATGGTGCGGCTAACATCATGAGAAAAGTAGCCACACAGCTAGGATTAAACTTAGCCGAGGTGGGTAGGGCATCTTTGACAGTGCCACAGCGATATGATTTGTTTACGCGATTAAATAAATCATATCGTAAACGTTGCGTTCGCGAAGCGTGTCCCCTTGGGACAAGTGCGGCTTCTAGCCGGCGTAGCAACATCCGTTTAGAATCCCCTTACTTCTAGTGAGGGGAGATGTCAAGTTCAGCTAGTACCTCAAGGCAAAAGTAAAAAGATAAAAGGCAAAAGAAAGAAAGAAAGATGATTTTATAAGTTTTTCAGCGATTTTAAATGGTAGCTTCATTTCCGCCGTTCTGTACTAGTATCAAGTCAGCAAAACTTAAGCAGGCAGAAAAGAGAAAGTTTAAATTGGGCTTCAGATAGCATGATTTGGGTGATTAGGGAGAACTTGTATACTTAATCGCGAACACATCGAAAACCCGCAAAAATCTCTCGAACATGGGGATAATACCAATTACGAAAACTCGATCGCATTGCCCAAATCCGAGTTGCCCAGCTACCACCTTTCAAGACTCGATGTTCCCCGTCAAAGTAAACTTGTGAATAACCGACATAAGGATAATGTTCAAAACCTGGATAACCATCAAACCAAGAACTAGTCCATTCCCAAACATTTCCTAAAGCATCATACATTCCATAAGCACTTTGCCCTTGGGGATAAGCGTTAACTGGTGTTGTTTGAGGTTTATAGATATTTCCCGCACTATTTCCAGTACTATTCCCAGCACAATTACAATATTCTGTTGTCGGTTCTGCTGCTCCCCAAGGATACTTGCGATCGCTATTTGATTTTATATCCCATCTTGCTGCTTTTTCCCATTCTGCTTCTGTTGGTAGTCGCTTTCCCACAAATTTCGCATAAGCTTCTGCTTCGTAATAGCTCACACCACAAACTGGATGATTGTCCCAAGCTACGTCATCATGCCAATATAAAGGCTTTGTTTTTTTTATATTTTCTGAGTGCAACCATGACCAACCAGCATCAGACCAATACTGAATATTTTTGTAACCCCCAACTTGAATAAAATCGCGAAAATCCCGGCAAGTAACTGGATAACGGTCAATCGAATAAGTATCTAAATACACTGAATGCTCTGACATCTCGTTATCAAGTGCATCAATTTCGTCACTTCCCATCAGAAATTCTCCTGCTGGAATTTTAATCATTTCCTGAGGAATTGGGGGATGAGGGATTGAGAGTGGGGAATGGGAAGTAGGGAATTGGGTTTTAATTAATTCCCAGATGAGGGAAATTGTTTCACAGTGCTGACTTTCGTGCTGAAGTAGAAAAAACCAGAGTTTTTCTGTTGCTGTGATGTCTGTAACTTCTAAATAATCTAGAACTTTTTCCCTAACTGTATCCAAATAATAACGGGTTTCTTCAATGCTGGGTAACTCGACTCTTTGCGACTTTGGTAAACCATCCGCAGTATATAACTTCCGATATTGGGGAAACAGACATTTTTGACTTGCGCTACGTTCTAATAACCATAGCGATTCTGTAAATGCAATATGTCCTAAATGCCAGCCAATCGGGCTAAAATTGGCATGTGCTTGATAGTAAAAAATCTCCGAGTTGATTTTATCGAGTAATACCAAGGTTTGTCTGCGACATTCTTGAAATGCATCACGAATCTGAGATTTTACAATACTCCCCGCACAATTTTGTTTTACATCTTTGAAGCTAGATTTGTTCAATTCTAATCTCACAGTCTTCCCCCACACTAATAATGCTATTTTCTGGACATGCATTCCAATCACCATTAAATAGTGGTTCGGAAGCAATAATTACCGAATTTGGGAAATTTACAGCGTTTTTTAACCAATATAACGATGGTGCTGGTGATTTCGTTGCATATCGTGAAGCGATAATTTCTTTACCATCACTAATCACTAAATTTGCTAAAACATAGGTTTGAAATTTTTGAGCTAATTCGTTGAGTTCAATCAAACTTAGATGTAAAGCTTGTGCGATGCTTTTACCGGGATTCTCCAGTAAGTGATTTAGCACCATTGCAAAGATATGTTCTGAATCCGTGCTTCCATTAATCCAATTGTAAATTTTATCGCTTAATTGACTACGAATCGGTCGATATAAAGTCTGCCGGAATCGATCGATACGACCGTTGTGAATACAAAGTAGCTGATCAGATTGGAACGGTTGAGAGTTACTAAAATCCAGAGCTTGACCAGTTGTCGCACTACGGACATACCCTAAGATATTACCCGATTCAACATAACTGCTGAGACTTGGTAAGTTAACATCATTCCAAATTGGTAAAGTATTTTTATAAATAAAAGGACAATTTTGCTTTTGCAAATCATACCAACCCACACCAAAACCATCCGCATTGACAACCCCCGACAACATTTCCCGTGGTTGATAGCTTTGAACCACCAACGAATGTTCTGGTTGGTAAATAAGTGTTTCCAGAGAAACCCTTGAACCAATGTAAGCTAGTAAACGACACATTCTTAAGCTTTTGCTCCCTATCCCTCGATTAATTTAAGTCTTGTACCTGAGATTCGATTTAGTCCTAGATAAGTTTTTGCTGATAAAACATGAGCATCCACTTTATCTACTTTACATAAATTAATATTTTTTGACTTTAAGAGTTTTGATGTTAGCCTAAATCGAAGCGAAGTTTTCCCCTGTGTTGAGTGCGATCGCTATAAGGGAACACCAAGAAATAAATCCTCCAATCTTGTAGGGGTAGGGTCGCCCTACCCTCAGCATGATAGTGTTGTTAAGTATAAGATTTGAAGATTTTATTTTCTGGAAGTCCCTAAAGTGGATACTTTGTACCATCTCGTCGCAACTCAATAATGAGTATCTCAGTAATTTTTCCTTATCAACATTACGGTACTTGGGTATTTGTCCGGCATTATTTAAATACTTTGAAGTCGCACCAAGGGAAATTTTTTGCAAAGCAGAAAGTTTATATTTATAGGTATTAGGAAATACATTTAATAAATTTGTATCTACGCTAGCTATTCAGAATCATTATTTAAGATAATACTAAAATTTACTGCTTTTTTAGAGTTAGGCAGTACAGAAAATCACGCTCTAAGTTCTGTGTTTATCATTGCAAAGGGGTAAATTTAATGCTGCCAATCAAAACATTAGTTATTGGTGGTGCTGTTGCTAGCTTCATGATTGGATTTATTCCTCATAATATTGATTATGCAACTGCTCAAAAACCAAAAACATCAACATCATTAGTTTGTCAAAATTGGAAAGATGTTAAATCCGAGATTCAAATGATTTATATGGGGACTATTAATAATAGTGTTATCCCCGATATACCAAAAGATTTCCAAAATGGTTGTGTATACGGTGACTTTGGTGCTTATACAGTTTCATTTTATGTTTTTAAAAATGGCTGGAAATCGACAAATATAAAACCGGAAACAGAAACAGTACTAGATTCATCAATAGCCAGAATCGATGCTGCTAATCCAAATATTGACAAAGAAATAAAAAATGGAAATATTCTCCATTTATTTAATGTTTGTTCTTCTAGCAAAACAGCGAATTTCTGTCAAGGGATACCCAAAAATAATGCTTATGTAAAAAATAACTTAGTTTGCTTACAAAATCTATGTCTCCAAGCAAGTAACATACCTGAGAAAGAGTTATTACAATTATGGAATGTAGTGAAGAGTAATATTCCCAATTTTTGAGGTAAATCTAAAATATAAACCATTAGATAGATAACACTTGCACTCATAATCTTATCTTCGGTAGAGGTAAATATTGTCTTCTCCTTTTTACTATTAAGTAAAGAAGTAAAGGGAAAAATTTTGTCATGAGTCAACCAGAGAATAAACAAGAAAAAAATAACGTCCAACAAAAAGATGATATCAACGCGAGCGGTGGATATCAAACTACACTTGAGGAAGAAAATCGTAAAACAGGTGTAGCATCCGAAAGCGATGTAAAATCGACAGCTAAACCCGAAGCTCCAGAGAATGATTCAGTTGTAGGTAGTCCAAATCAAGGAACTGAATCCCGTTAAATTTTCGTTAATAGCAATTAAGTCATATTTCCTATCATCAGATTGATTAAATTTATCAGAGTGGATGCGCTACAAGTGAGCAAAATTCCACTCTTTTTTGTTTTTTGGGAAATTGCTGAATCAAAATATGTTGTTAATCGTCATAATATCAAAGGAAGACAAGGAAAAAGAAGGTAATATTTAATTTAAAAATCTAAAATCTGAAGACGCAATATATTGCGTCTCTACAAATCCAAAATCCAAAGCTTGTACTGAGCGACAGCGAATGTATCCAAAATCCGTCTTGAAAAGTTTGACGGTAACGTCACTTCTCTCAACGGGGGGAACCCCCGCACAAGAGTGACTTCGGAAACCGAACCCGTCAACTTTTGTCTTCGACACGCTACGCGTAGTTTACTTCTCTCTTCTGAGTACGCAAAATCCAAAATCTAAAATCCAAAATCAAATGACTCCAGTAGATATTCTTATTCTCTCAAATGGTCCAGGTGAAGTTACAACTTGGGTACGTCCAGTAGTCAAAGCGTTGCGGGAACTATTAGGTAACGACAGCGAAGAAGTTCGTATCTCAGTTGTGCTGTCACCTTGTCCAAATGCTAGCGGAAAAGAAGCAAATATTGCCCTTTCTTACCCAGAAGTAAATCGAGTTCAAAGTGCCGAAAATTTCTTTCCATTTTTACTTTGGGGAAAAACTACAGAAAATTGGGATTGGAGAAAGCATGGTGTAATCGTATTTTTGGGTGGAGACCAATTTTTCCCCGTGGTAATTGGTAAAAGACTAGGATATAAAACCGTAATTTATGCTGAATGGGATGCACGCTGGCATAACTTAATCGATCGATTTGGAGTGATGAAAAGCGAAGTTGCTGCTAAAGTTTCCCCAAAATATGCAGATAAATTTACGATTGTGGGAGATTTGATGACAGAAGCTAGTTTGGAAAGTCGGGAATGGGAAATAGGGAATAGGGAAAACCATCTTATTGGGATTTTACCAGGTTCAAAAGCCGCAAAATTAGCCCAAGGTGTACCATTAACAATTGCGATCGCAGAATATATTTCGGTAAAATATCCCGAAGCTAAATTTGTGATTCCCGTTGCTCCAACTCTAGATTTACAGACTTTGGAGAGTTTTGCTAATCCTAAAACAAATCCTGTCGCTAATTACTTTGATTTTCAAGGTGGTTCGTTAATTAGCGAAAATAATACCCAAATTTTGCAAACTGTCAAAGGGTTACGTGTTGAACTATACCAAAAACACCCAGCACATAATTTACTATCCCAATGTAGTATCTGCTTAACTACCGTTGGTGCAAATACCGCAGAGCTTGGTTCCCTGGGCATCCCAATGGTTGTCCTATTACCAACCCAGCAACTAGATGCAATGCGATCGTGGGACGGTTATCTCGGTATTTTGGCAAATTTACCGGGTGTTGGTTCCAGCTTTGCTAAATTGATTAATTGGTGGTTTTACGTAAAAAAGGTTTATTAGCATGGCCGAATATTTGGGCAGAGTCAGAAATTGTACCCGAATTAGTCGGAAAACTTCAACCTCAAGAAGTCGCAAATTTAGTTTTAGATTATTTAGATAATCCCGAAAAATTAGCACAAATTCGCGATAAATTACGCAAAGTTCGCGGTGAACCTGGTGCTGCGATAAAATTAGCAAATATTGTCAGAGAAGAGATTGTGAAATTGGGAATATAAAATATAAAATCCATCATAATATTGTAGAGACGTTCCGGTGGAACGTCTTTAAATTTTAATTTTAATTTTCAGTTAGGAATACAAAAATAATGGTACGGATAAAAGCCATTACAGAAGCAATTACCAATTTAACAGAAGTCGAAAACCGATTTGTCCTTGTTCGTAATGAAAATGAGCATTTTTCCCAGAATGGAATCAAGATTTACCAGAAATTAACGACATCGAAAAAGCTTCCTTAGATGTCATTCGTCGAAGATACCTTTACCATCGTGCAGCAGGCGATTTATTAGAGGGTACAGTAATTTTATTGTTAGTATCCCCAATACTTGCCCAAGCCGGTTTTTATGACCCTCCCTTTAGAATTAAAGCTGAATCTTCTGTAGAATTATTATTAGATGATGGAGAGGAAATACTAAGGGGAAGAATTGATGTTTTAGTATTGGAAAATAACTTTTGGGTAATGGTATTGGAATCGAAAAAAACAACACTCTCCGTTTGGACTGCGATTCCCCAAGCACTAGCATACTTAATGGCAAACCCAAATCAAGATAAACCCGGATTCGGAATGGTCACAAATGGGGATGATATTGTATTTATTAAATTGACACAACAAAATTCTCCCCAATATGATTTATCGAGAGTTTTTGCACCATTCACATCAGCAAAAGAATTATACAAAGTCCTGCAAATACTCAAACATTTGGGACAGATAATTACTATTTAATTAGTTATTCTTCCTCAGATTCTCCAGTTCTTCTGCCCAATTCATATACCCCACAACCCATACAAGCTAAAATTCCCGTACTAATTCCCCAGCTACCACCCAAACCCAAGTCGAGTAGCCAATTTACCAATCCCCCCACCACTAAAAAGGGGACGATACTAAAAATAGAAGCATAAAAAGCATTCTGCGACTCCCTAGCTTTGCGAGACTTCTCAAATTCTTCCTTACTGATATACATAAAACCTTCAGCAAAATTAAACCAACGGTCAATCGAGTCCGTAATTTTTTCGTTAATCCCCGAAAAACCCAAATACAAAGCCAAAGACCAAAGCGTTGCTCCTGCAATCGCAACTTTATTTATTTCAAAGCTAAAAGGCAATATTTCCGTCAGCATGGCAAAGAAGAATGAAAGGGATTTAACAAACTTTAGTTAAATAGCTTCATCAATTTTAAAGCTAAATTTACACTTATTGTAACGAACTTGAAACATTAAGCTTTTCTTTTCGTCTATTCATAATGGCGAACAATATTAAAGAAAGTACTGTTTTATTTTATACTTTTGTATTTATTGAAAATGTTGTTAACCCTGTATTAAATGCTTGTATTCAAATAATACATAGATTTAATAAGTACCATGCTAAAATAAGTATTAGTATTAATACAGATAAAAGTCAGACAAAACCTATTGCTTTAAGGAATCAAAGGATGAGTAAGCGGCGACAACTAGCGCAAAAAGTAGCCAACTTATTTATAGTAGGATTAAGTCTGACAATACTGATTAGTTTTGTGTTTCAGCCAGCAATGGCAAAATCGCGATCGCCAAAAACTCAGCGAGTCGCTACAAGCATTGGGTGGCAATCAGCTTCATTTCCCGTCGAAAATTTTCAAGCATACACATCAGGCTTTGGCTATCGTCCTTCAGCAACAGGTGGTAGCGGTTATGAATTTCATAGTGGTTTGGATATGGCAGCTCCAAGAGGCAGTTACATCCGTAATTGGTGGGCAGGAATCGTCACAAAAGTTGCCGATGGTGGAGCTTGTGGAACGCAAGTGACAATTCAATCAGGACAATGGCAGCATACCTATTGTCATATGGAAGGGAATGTAGAAGTATTTAATGGCACTCGTTACATGAGCGATCGCGCTGGTGGAATCCAACTGGTTGAAGGTCAAAAAATCCCCGCAGGAGTTAGAATTGGGCGTGTGGGCATGAGTGGGCGGACTACGGGACCTCACTTACACTGGGGTTTAAAATATAACGGTAATTACGTAGACCCAGCGCAGGTATTAAGGGCAATGTTTGCTAATCAACCAGCAGCGAGACAATCGTCATCACAGATTAAGCGTCAGCAAACCCAAATCAAAATCGACGAATCTAAATTTATTCGCGATTCGGGATATTAAAAACAAGGTTTCAGACCAAATTTCTACAAGGTGTTATTGCATATCAATGCGATCGCATACATATTTACATATATAAAATCTCTCGTGAAATCCAAGTAATAAAATGCGATCGCTCGTATGGGATTGAGCGATCGCATTAATCATCGACTTCAACTAACTCGACTTTGCCAACTCCTTCTCTGGAAGTTGAGTGTACTCAGCCACGATTTTCCGGAACTGTTCACCCTCGATAGTTTCCTGTTCGATTAACAAATCAACCAAACGGTCAACTAAATCACGGTTTTCACGAATTATTTTCCGAGCAATTTGGTAGCATTCATTGGCAATTTCTCGAACTTTCCGGTCAATTTTAATTGCCATTTCCTCCGAGTATTCGTTGCGGGTTCCCCAATCGCGACCTAAGAAAACATCCTGATTCTGACTTTCCAATGCAATTAGACCCAAATCGGTCATCCCGTACATTGTCGCCATTTTCCTGGCAATATTTGTCACCATCTTCAAATCACCACTTGCCCCCCCCGTAACCTCAGCTTCACCAAACACCTCAACTTCGGAAGCTTTGCCACCTAAAGTCATGGTGATGTTGTCCTTCATCCAAGCACGGGTATAAAGTCCACTATCAATGACTTCCTCGTTCAAAATTTGCTGGGAGAAGCCACCAATCCCCCCAGAGCGGGGAATAATTGTCACCTTGTTCAAAGGGTCGGAATGGGGTAATAATGTCGCCAATAGGGCATGTCCGATTTCGTGATAGGCAATCAAGCGCTTTTTCTTACTATCCATTAATGGATTCAGGGTTAACCCAATCGTCAAACGGTCGATTGCATCGTCAATTTCCGCCGGGGTAATCGAGTCTTTGCGACGACGTGCGGTTAAAATTGCCGCTTCGTTGAGTAAATTGGCTAAATCTGCACCTGTAAATCCAGGAGTGCGACGAGCGATTACTTCCAAAGAAACGGAAGGGTCAATTTTTTTGTTCTGGGAATGAACTTTGAGAATCGCCAAACGACCTTTGCGATCGGGTGCATCAACGATGATTTGCCGGTCAAAACGTCCGGGACGTAATAAAGCTGCATCGAGTACATCGGGACGGTTAGTAGCTGCAATAATAATAATGCCATTGTTACCCTCAAAACCATCCATCTCGGTAAGTAACTGGTTCAGGGTTTGTTCCCGCTCGTCGTTACCACCACCAATACCTGCACCCCTTTGTCTACCTACCGCGTCAATTTCATCGATAAATATTAAACAAGGAGCATTATCTTTAGCTTTTTTAAATAAATCGCGGACACGGGAAGCACCCACACCAACAAACATTTCCACAAATTCCGAACCAGAAATACTAAAAAAAGGAACCGCAGCTTCCCCTGCGATCGCTTTTGCGAGTAAAGTTTTACCAGTACCGGGAGGACCTACTAATAGTACACCTTTGGGAATACGTGCCCCGACTGCCGTGAATTTTCGGGCAGTTTGAGGAATGTCACAACCTCTTGGAGTTCTTCTTTGGCTTCTTCTATCCCTGCCACATCGTTAAATGTTATCCCTGTTTTCGCTTCCATTTGGAAACGGGCACGAGTTTTACCAAAGTTCATCGCTTGGCTGGAAGCATTTGAGGAACGGCGTAAAAACAGTAACATTAATGCCACTAGGGGCAAAATCCACATTAAATTAATTAATAAGCCAACTGCCGCACGACTATTTGCCGAAGAAACTTGTTCGAGTTCGACTTTATTTTGTCTAAGTTCGCGAATTAGCTCGCTATTTTGATTTAAAAGTCTTACCTGTTGCGGTTGGACATCGGGCTTTTGATTTTTAAGTGTAACTTTAGCTGTTTGTTCGGTTTCATCGATTTCAACTTTTTGGATTTCTCCGCTTCGGGCTTTTTTAATCAATTCACCATAGCTCAATTCCTGGTCAGCTTTTTGCTGTGCGATCGCAACATTTCCGCTTCCACCTACCATTGCTGGTAACATGATTAAGCTCGCAGCCAGCATACCTGCTAATGCAATACCCTTGCTTGGTTGACGTTTCATCAATAATTTATTTTGCTTGATATTTTGCTCGAATTTTTCCATATTAATTTACCTTTGGTCAGCTGCCATTCGCAGAGCTATCGCTTTTAAGTTTGCTATTGTAGCAAGGTTCTTTTCTTAATCTAGTGTAACCAGGGAAAGGGCATAGATGTGGGAAGAAGGTAGGTGGAAGAAGACAGGAGGCAGGAATCAGGAGGCAGGAAGTCAGGAGGTAGGAGGAAGAAGGCAGGAGGCAGGAATCAGGAGGTAGGAGGCAGGAGGCAGGAGGCAGGAGGTAGGGGAAAGTGTTAAACCAGTATCATCGGCACAATTGATAAACCTTGTGTCAAACCCAATGCGATTGGTAAATCTCTGGGCAAATTTTCAGCATAGGTGGTGACAAAACCGAAGCGGGTGTAAAACGGAATTAATTCGCGATCGCATGACAAGTAAACTGGTTTTTTGGCTTCGTTGATTAAATGCTCTACCATGGATGAACCTAATTTCTGATGTCGATATTTTTTTTTGATACAAAGATTGAAGATGACGGAATACCTTTTCTGTATACGTAATTCGGCACATCCAACCGCAGAACCGTTGTTATCTATTACCCAAAAATTAGAATAATCTTTTACCTGAATTTCGTAGACCAGATATATTCCCATTAACGCTGCAAACAGTAAAACATGAACAAATAAGAAGACAAGGCAAACAATGATTAATCCTAACCAATAAATATTCATTGGCAAGATATTAACCCCATCGTTCCAAGTCAGCAAAAGTTCTTTAATTTTCCATTTATCTTTTGCACGAGCGCGACGTATAAAGAAATTTGGTGGTAGGTAAAAGCGATTTTGCATTGATTAGAGCAGGGAATGCCAGATTTCATTTAAATATAGCAATTTGGGGATTGGGGATT
>JAAUPE010000026.1 GCA_012034595.1 Calothrix sp. CSU_2_0
CGCAGTGCTTGATTTTCTTGTTCTAGCCTCTCTATTTTTTGATCTTTCTCTTCTGGACTCATGCCTGAACATTACCATAATTCTTCTCTCAATGGAATAATCCTTACAATCCTACCTAGGCAGTTACTAATATTTTAGTTACTAAATTAGTTTTTAAACAATTAGGAGGTTGAAAAATGAATCTGCTACAGCAAAGTCGTAAAATAATCACGGCTTTTGTTTTAGTGTTTATTCTGACTTTAACTGCTGCTTGCGGTAATAGTAGTAATGTTGCCCAACTCGAACGCAACACAAGTCAACCAGCATTAAGTCAAAGTTCACCATACAGTGCTTTAGAGCGAGGAAATACTCAATCCGGACAAAGTTTTGCTGATTGGGTTGTACAGACATCTAAAGGTTTGGTGAAGGATGCTTATGTTCGTGACAACAATAAGTTAGGTATTGTGATTTCTTCGCAAGTTCGTCCGAATGAAGTTCGTACTTTGACTAAATCTTTAGTGCAAGGGTTTCATAAAAACTTTCCCAATCAAGATTTGAAAGTGCTTGTATATGCACCGGATAAAAAACTAGTTTTAACCGCGCAATATGACATTCAAAGTAATCAGATTCAATATAGTTAGTGGTTATTAGTTAAGAGTTAATGGTTATTAATTAACAGGGAAATAATTAAAAAGTGCCGATAATTAACCATTAAAAAATAACCAATAAACCACAACCAAAAGGAGAAAAAGAAGATGAATAATAGCGATAAATATAGACGCGAAATCATGAACGATTTGGCGCAGGGTGATGTAGAATCACTTGATGATGTGCAAAACGATCCTTCTCGCGACTATCAAAACTTTGATGATTTTGCTCAACGTAGCACTACTGACGAACGCAGACAAATGTTTAGTCGTTCTTTAAATAGCGATCGCATTCCTACAAGTCAGATGGAACCGGAATTGCAAAAGGCTATTTCCCAAATCAAACCTAACGAACGTGATGATGTTGCTCGTGCTTTCTTCAAACACTTCAAAGAAAGAAGACTTGATGACAGACATTTAGAGCAGCAGTTAGGACTTTCGACTCATCATCCTGGACGAATGACTGCGGATGATGTCAGTAAGCTTGCGTCTTTTGCATACCACAATCATCCTGATATTTTCCGCGAAGTTTTAGCAGAACAACCAGCAATTCTTAAGTTTATTAGTAATCCTATTGTCGGAGCAATTGTTGGTATTGCTGCTGCTAAATGGTTCGGTAATAAGAAACATTAAAGTTTCGGGTTTTTCATTTTTAAAATCTTGAATGTGGTTGATAAATCTGGGCGAGTATTATTACTCGCTTTTTTATTTGTCGTAATTCAAATAATCTAAAAATTAAAATTTTTGCTGTCAGTTATTAATGATTAATAATCTAACTGTTAACCTCTACATATATAGCAGTTATTAGTTAGTAAAATATATTTTTTGATTGAGAATACTGTAGGGGTAAAAGGTTGTTTATATATATTGTTTATATAGTCAGGTAAAATACATTTGGTGATTAAGAGTACTGTAGGGGCAAACGGCTGTTTGCCCGTATTTTTTATATTGTATGCAAGTCAGAAGTGTCATAATCATAAAATTAAAGGGTTAATAGCCGTTAACCAATACGAATAAATCTAAAATTAAAATTAAAGGGTTAACAGCCGTTAACCAATACGAAGAATCTAAAATTAACATTAAAAGGGTTAATAGCCGTTAACCAATACGAATAAATCTTTAATTAAAATTAAAGGGTTAACAGCCGTTAACCCCTACTAAAACCCAATTACAACTCCCCAAAAATAATCCTCAAACGGTGCTTCATCCAAATTAATGTGAAATTGTTTTCCCCAAGAATACACATCTAAACTAATTCTGCCGCTATCTTCATCAAACCAATCACCACCTTTAATAGAGATATTTCCCAAAAGCGTTATCCAGTGATTTGGATACGGCAAAAATGGAGTTTTCCCACGTAATAAACCATCAGCAGTAATTAACGCAAACGCAACTCCACCAACCTTAATCGCTTTTGCAGTCTCCTCCAAAGCTTCAAATTCGCCATGCAAATAAGTATGCTTATACTTAACTTGACGATAGCCCAATATTTCCTGCGTCCAACCTTTCATCTCCCAAGATTTCGTCATTCCTGCCAAATTACGAATAATATCTGGTGCTTCCGCTTCAATATTAAAAATGGTGTTTTCCGATTCCCGCAACGCTGACATCACCATCCAATCAGCTTGATTCATCCGTAATCTTCCTTTGCTGCGTCGAAGGGTTCGTGACGCTTCGATCCGCTTTGTTGTCCCTTGGAAACCTCCAGTTTCAAACAGACTGCGGCAAAGTTGAACATAACGTAAAGGTTGCTTGCGGACTAATTCAAATACAATTGATGCTGGACCGCAAAATGGTTGTGCCCCTTGGTTAATTTGAAAAGGGTCATTTAGACGCGATCGCATTTCCGAAATTAGCTGTGTTTTATCAACACTTGCCCAAACACCAGGGGTTTTAGAGTTTTCAAATTCGACAACTGCGGCAAGTACAGATGGGTTTAATAGCTGGGAAAACATAAATTTTAGGTATACAAATACTCAAGTATTCAAATAATACTGATTTCTACCCATCAAAGTGCGATCGTTACGGAAAATATTGTTTCTCGTTAATTGTCCCAATAACCCAATAATGGAGAGACGCGATATATCGCGTCTCTATTTAGGTAATTTCCAGAATAAAAATTACCGCACAATATCAGTAAGATTATTTTCAGAAATCACCTTAATTCAGATATTTTTCCACACAGCGCACAAACATTTCTACACCCATCCCCAAAGCAGTTTCATCAAAATCAAAACGGGGATGGTGATGAGGATATGCTAAACCTTTAGCTGGATTTGCAGCACCTAAAAAGAAGTAACAACCAGGAACTTCTTGCAGGAAAAAAGACATATCCTCCGCTCCCATTGTTTGACATTCAGGAACTACACCCAAGGGAGTTTCTACAACTTCCTCAGCGACAGAACGAACCAGTTCAGCCATTTCTAAATCGTTAATAACTGCGGGATATAATGACCAATAATTTAAGTCATATTTTGCACCCTGACTTTGACAAACTCCACTAATAACTTGCTCGATTCTTTCTTTGAAAAAGCCGATTAAATCGGGATTAAAGTAACGTACTGTAGCTTTCATAATCGCGGTATTTGCTATTACATTCCGCTTAGTTCCCCCATGGAGTTCACCAATAGTAACGACAGCAGAATCTATCGGATTCATGTTGCGAGAAACAATAGTTTGCAATGCATTCACAATTTGGGCAGCGACAACAAGCGAATCTACAGTTTGATGCGGCATTGCTCCATGTCCACCCTTACCAAACACTGTACAATCAAAAGACTCAACAGCAGCCATTAAAGCCCCAGGACGCACACCAACCGTTCCCAAAGGTAAATTATTCCACAGATGCAACCCAATAATTGCATCAACATCGGGATTTTTGAGAACCCCCTCTGCAATCATCGGTTTTGCACCACCAGGACTTTCTTCAGCAGGTTGGAAAATCACTTTGACAGTGCCAGCAAAACTGTGACGATGCTGGTGGAGATAGTAAGCAGTACCAAGTGCGATCGCGGTATGTCCATCATGTCCGCAAGCGTGCATCAAACCATCATGTTGCGATTTATAGGGAACTTCGTTTAGTTCTTGAACTGGCAATGCGTCCATATCCGCACGAATCGCTAAAACTTTCTGATTACCCAATTCTCTATCTTGAATCTCACCTTTAATAATAGCTACTATTCCGGTTTGAGCGATGCCTGTTTGATGTTCGATACCCCATTCTTGCAGCTTTTGGGCAATAAATGCTGATGTTATTCTTTCTTGAAAGCCTAATTCGGGTTTTTGGTGAAGTTGTCTTCGCCATTCTACTAGTTGTGGTTGCAGATTACGAATTGTGAGGCGAATGCTGGATAAATTAATTGTATTCGGGCTGGGAACTGTCGATACCATTTTCTTCTATTGAGTGAAAATACGAGCATTAATATGCCTAAATATAACATCTTGCTACATAGATGCCCGACTTTTTTTATGCAGGAATATCAACCTCAGTAACTAACCTTTGGATTGGAATCCCTCTTTACTTATAGGGCTTATCGCTTATACAAAACCCATAGCAGGCGGTAACTGATATAATGATTGCAACATATCCAACGGTAGAGACGTAGCACTGCTACGTCTCTACAAATATCTATCTGTCGCGTTGTTTTTTCAAATTGGTATAACAATTCCCCATCCTGACTTTAGTAAAAGTGTAGGTAGTAGTTATACCATTTTAGATTTTAGATTTTGGATTGTGAAATATCTACTGCATAAGCTTTTTGCAACTGCATCTGTCGCAATTATTTTTCAAATTGGAGTTAGAGATATTAATAATTAGATTGGTGTTGAGTAGAAAATTTCAATCGATACTAGCATCGCGATCGCAATACAGTTTACCATCGGAAGGTAATATCTCTCGCAGTACCAATATTAATCCCAACCCATGCGATCGCTATTCGAGTCAGTCAGCGCTATTCCTTACATACGATAGTTAGGTGCTAACTTTGCGATCCAAATCGCGCTAATAAATCCTCACGCGATAAATTTGGTAATTTTAATAATAAAGCTGCATATTCCTGACTCGATAAATAGGCGATCGATGGAATAATTGCTACTAATTGAGAATCAACCCCACCAAAACGAACCAAGAATAAGTTTTCCAATAATTGTCGTCGTTCCTGCTCGATACCTTGCTCGATACCTTGCTCGATACCTTGCTCGATACCTTGCTCGATACCCTGACGTTTAGTTTCCTGTTCCCATTCTAAGTAAGCTTGTGATAACTGCATAATGTCCTCCCTTTCTTCTAAATCGATTTCTCTGCTTACTTCTATGCTAATTTTCCAACTGTAAAGTAGCTTTAAAATTTTGCTGCGTCTGGTATCTTGTTTGGACAAAGCGATTACTTCGTCAACTGCTTGTTTTTGCGTCAATCCCTTTCCCAATAGCCGCAGCCATAGTGTATCGGGAGTTATGGGTAACTGGTCGATCGCAACAATTCGGGTTAAAAATATACTAGAAGGAGTAAACCAAATATCAACAAACTTTGCTTCTCCTGGGATTTCGTAGTTAATTTTAACCTCACCCAAGGGGGAGAGAAATTCTTCAAAAAATTGTTTGGAAAATTGGTCGAACGGATTTCTAGCCACTGGAAAATTGAATGAAACTGGTAAATGCTTGCACCGCAGGCTTTCCAATTATCCAGTATGTAGAACATTTACACTACTTTGGTTTACAAATATTGAAAGGAACATAAATCGGTAGATGAGAAAATAATTACCACCCTGGAGTAGGACGATCGCTATCTCTAAATGGAGTCGAGGAAATAGGGCGATCGCGGAGCAGTTTTGAACGAGTATCGCCTAATTTATCTTGAAGCAAAACAGCATCACTTACCTTTATTTGAAGAAATATCACCAAATGTATTATTTCCACCAATTACATTGACTATATTACCCACATCACTATTATTTATTGCCAAATTATTAGAAACTCCGCGAATTTGTTCTTCTGCTTGTTGTTTGTCGTATCCTGCTGTTGCTAAACCTTTACCACCTTGGAGTAGTGCGATCGCAAAATCTTCGGTTGCAAAGTCGAAAAATGGGGTTTGTTCGGCTTTACATAAATCTCGTGCGGTTTCGGGTACGGTTTTGCCCAGATGGTTCATTAAATGGGAAACCTTGACTACTTTATCCCTTGTATCGTATAACTTGATACTATAAATGCGGGTATTTACTCGCTTTTATTTTCTGGATATTTATTCTGGATGCTTATGTATTATTTGCCTAAAATTACTTGCATATATGTTATTTCTCTAACGCTAGTATTTGCTGGTTGTTCCAGTGTAACGCGATCGCAATCAGCAAAAGAAGTCCAAAATGGGTTACGGCTAGTTATTGAGGTGCAAACCACTCCATCGGTACCGAAAGTGAGTGAGAAGGATTTAGCAGCAGTCAAGCGAGTGGTTGAAAATCGAATTCAGAGAATGGGGATTTCTCCTGCAACCGTTAAAATTCAAGGAGAAAATCAGATTTTACTTTTGTTGTCGGGAGTAAAGGATTCAAAGCAGGTGACAAGGGTATTGGTAGGTGGTGGGAAGTTGGAAATGAAAGAGCAAAAAATAGGAACTGAAAATCAGTTTTCTAGTCTTTTAGCAAATGGTTCCCAACTCATAGAGGAACAGGACAAATTACGCAAGAATCCTAGTTTAAACCGAAATGCGATCGCTAAAAATACCCAAGCCTTGCAAAAGAACAATTTAGCCATATCCCAAGTTTTTAAAACTACCAATCCACCACTTACAAGTAATAATATCAAGGATGCTTTCAGCCAAAAACAAACACAAGATGATTTTCTCAGAACTGTTATCCCCCAGAGTAATCAGCCAATACAAGGTAATGATAAATGGGAAATTGCAATTAAATTTGATGAACAAGGAAGTCGAACATTTGCTCAATTAACTAAAAGTCTTGCCGGAACTGGCAGAGGAATTGGTATTTTTATTGATGATAAATTAATTAGTCATCCTGTAGTTGGAGTAGAATATGCGAAAAACGGGATTACAGGTGGTTCGGCGGTAATTACTGGTAATTTTACTGCTGAAAAAGCCAAGAATATTGCATTACAATTGCCAACTGGTACCTTACCTTTACCTTTAAAAATGATCGAGTCTACCTCGATCAAACCTGTTAAATAAAATTTCATTTTTGATTATTTCAGGACTTATATTAATTAACCAAAATCCTGATGCATATAGATTTCTCGTATTTATATCATTGATAAAGGATAAAGTGGAATGGTATTGCACAACGATTTTAGGACTTACGCATTGACAGAAAATATTAAATATGGTTTATTTAAAAACTTGATTTACCATCGCTTCTGCCCATTTAGGATTGAGGAGTTTGGTGCAGTATTCCATGGACTTAAAAATTACTATAGCGTGACGGTTAATATCTCGCAGATTTGCTCAACAACAAAAAAATAACCGCACAAGATTTAGTAATCTGACGTAGTTTGGGTGGAATAAAATAGAACCCAACATTAAATCTTTATTATCTTGGCGTACTCAGCGTCTACCTTCGGAAGCTGCTCCGCATCTATGGCGGTTTATTCTTTTAATTGTCATGGTTTTACCGTACATGATTTGTTACAGACTTCTAATCAATTTCCGGAATGGTAAAAGCTGCTCTAAATCCAAATTTGATGCTACCTGTGCCAATTTATCCAAATCTAGCGGATTCTCCAGATAAGGCAAACAACCAAATACAGGCATATTCGTGAGCGATCGCACCATTACTACTGGTGTCAAATCTTCTATTTCCTCGTCAGTACGAGGCTGTGTACAATTCAACACTATACCCAACAAGTTGACACGGGTCATTTTCGCCAAAGCCACATTTGCTACAGCTTGGGAAATCGCCCCCAACTTCACAGGTACTACCAAAACCGTTGGTAAACGCCATTCTGCGGCTAAATCTGCCACCGTTAACTCATCGGTAACGGGGGAACCCAACCCACCTAAAGCTTCAATCAAGACAAAATCCCGTTGTTTCTGTAATTTCGTCAAAGCTTGCCAAACTATACCCAAATCAACATCACGATTTTCTTTCGCTGCCGCAATTGGTGGTGCTAGGGGAGCTTGAAAATATAGCGGTGTAATCTCTTCGCTGGTTTGCTGTAAAGAAAATAACTTTTGGTAAACTTCGCGATCGCCTATTCCCGATTGAATCGGTTTCATAATTCCCCAACTCTGGGAAGCACAATATTTCTGCCAATAAGCAGCCAAAGCAGTCGTTAACACTGTTTTACCCGCTTCGGTATCGGTTCCTGTAATTAGTAATGAATTCAATGCTTTATAAAAATTTGCTTAACTATTGTTAATAAAATAACATAATCCCCGTAGAGACGTTCCGGTGGAACGTCTTTAATATGGAACGTCTTGATTCTACCGAGGTGTAGTAAAACCAGAACCCGGAGTTGGTGTTGGTTTAACTGGAAAAAGGTCATCACTGCCATTAGTCGTTGAATCCGGTAACTGCTGGGTTGGTACTTGTTCCCCCAATCCTGGTTTTAATGTCGGTGTAGGAGTCGGGAAACTTCCATTTGGCGAATTCCTCTGCGGTTTTTCTGTCGGAAGTTTGTCATTTCCCGGTGTTTCCGTTGGTGCGATCGCATCTGTTGGTGTAGGTTGGGGAGTCAGTGGTTGTTCCAATACAGGTTGTGTAGGTGTAATACTCGGAGGTTTTTCTAAACCTACAGTCAAGTTATAGTCACTTTCAGCTAATCCCGGTGCAGTCGCGAGTTGAATAATATATTTACCAGTAAAAGGTAAAGTTCCTCGATAGGATGTGACATCTCTGGCAATGGCATCAACTGGTTCGCGATTCGGTGCTAAAACAGTTAACAAAATTCCATTTTGTTGTGCGAGTAAAGCTGTAAGTTGCTGCCCTTCTTCCCCTTGAAAGGTATATTGAATAGTCTCATTTGCCCGCAATTTTCCGGGAACAGTAACGCTATTCGAGCCACCAAAGATGAGACGTTTGCTGTAAACCACAGGTTCACCATTTGTAGTGGTGGGTGTAGCTGTGGAAGTGGGAACTTCGCTGATGACAGGTGAGGGGAATGATTGGGGTGGGGTTTGAACTGCTGGCTGATTTTGAGATTGGCTGCGAATATTGCTAACCAATGCCCAAGAGCCAAAACCAGCGAGAAGAACCACTGCTGCACCGATCGCACCAACTGCCAGGGGACTATCTAAAACCGAGCGATTGGGGTCAGGTATCCCTGGATCGGGTCTGTTTGGTGTTACAGGTGGTTGTGGTTGTTGTATTGGCTCAGGACGACGACCGACAGCAACAGTTTGGACATTGGAGAGGTTGGGATTTGGTGGTGATACGGGGATTGGTTGGTCGGGAAATTGTAAAGCATGGATAACTTCAGCCACCGTTTGGAAGCGATCGCCTGGAATATAATTCAGCATTTTATTCAAAACTTGGGCAAATCGCGGATTGACTGTAGTAAAACGCTGCCAACTCCACAAAGCTAAATTTTCATCGTACAGTTCTTGGGGTTCTTTTCCCGTCAGCAGGACGATCGCAGTTACTGCCAAAGCATATAAATCACTACTGGGATATGCTCGACCAGTTTGCATTTGTTCTGAGGGGGAATAGCCTAATTTACCAACCGAAGTCGCCGAAATTGTCCCACCAGGGGATTGTAATTTTGTTGCCAGTTCCTTAACTACCCCAAAATCAATCAAAACTGGATTGCGTTCGCGTAGCGGTTCCCTCTGAACATCGCTTAAATTATCGCTTTCCCGCAGCATAATATTCTCTGGGGAAATATCGCGGTGAATAATCCCTCGACTGTGGAGATATTCGAGAACGGGAAGCAAGGAACGCAGCAAATGCAATACTTCTTGCTCGTTAAAACTACCACCAATTGCTTTTCGCTCTTCCAGCAAAGCCCGATAGGTTTTTCCCTGCACGTAATCTTGTACCAAAAACAATCTTTGGTCTTGCTCAAACCGCTCCCGAAATTTGGGAATTTGTGGATGTTCAATTTGATACAATACTTCTGCCTCACGCCGAAAAAGCTCCTGTGCTTTTTCCCAGCTAGAACTAGTCCCTGTTGTAATTGGAATCAATTCCTTAATGGCACAAGGCTCGTTAAAGCGACGTTGGTCTTCTGCTAGATAGGTTCTACCAAACCCACCCTGACCCAGAATATTGATAATTCGGTAACGATTTTGGAGGATTGTGCCGACTGGAATGGGTGGTTGCATGGTTCTACTGATTAAATTTAATTGCAACAGAAGGGAAAATCGCGCTTTCGGGTTGACAACTCCCAAGAATTCTTTGCAAAAACTGCCGGAGTACGGTGATAACTCCCAAATATAGAATAGCGGCAATTATATAAATGCTGCTGTAGCCCATACTAGCTAAGTAGGCTGAAAACGACTTGCATAATACTATTTTCATCAAAGCTTAACAAGACGATGGGGAAATAGTAGTGCTGCGATCGGCTGACCCTGCAAGAAAGTATCTTCAAGTGTCTAATACGACTTAGCTTAACTCCAAAGGTCTATGTATTTGTTACCTCGACTTTTAGATATACACACAAGTTGTCTGGTTTTACGGAGTTTTAAAAATTCTGTATAGATTAACCAAAGAATATTTATTCTCGGCTATAAATTAAGTGGGTAGAGTCTTTTACTCGACTCAGTAAATACCAAGACATTTTCGATTTTGACTTGTTTTTTACTTCTATACTAAAAAAATCAAAAAATTAGGTCTAATTTCTAGACTTAATGTCTGTTAAGCTGTCAATGGTTACATCGGGGAATCGCATAAAGATTAATGTGATGTAGTTTTACAAGGAAACTTTGAAAATTTTTATCAAAGCTTCAAAAACCAACACATTATTTTTTTAGTTATTCCAGCCCAGTAAGCCAAATATCTGATGATAAGATTGCCATGAATGCACATCGAGGATCTGCTGTGCTTAGTTCTGCAACTTTAAAAGTGCAGCCAGCGCCAACAGGACTAAACGAAAACAATCGCCTGCGGCTGTTCTCTGGCTCTGCCAATTTACCACTTTCCCAAGAAGTCGCCCGCTATCTAGGGATGGATTTGGGACCAATGATTCGCAAACGTTTTGCGGACGGAGAACTGTACGTTCAAATTCAGGAATCAATCCGAGGTTGCGACGTTTATCTAATCCAGCCTTGCTGCAATCCTGTGAACGACAACTTAATGGAATTGCTGATTATGGTTGATGCCTGCCGTCGGGCATCCGCACGACAAGTAACAGCAGTAATTCCATATTATGGCTATGCCCGTGCGGATCGAAAAACCGCAGGACGTGAGTCAATCACAGCCAAATTGATTGCAAATCTGATCACCGAAGCAGGTGCAAATCGCGTCCTGGCTATGGACTTGCATTCAGCACAAATTCAGGGCTATTTCGACATACCCCTCGATCATGTTTACGGCTCGCCAGTTCTCTTAGATTATTTGACGAGCAAAAAATTTGAGGATATTGTCGTTGTCTCCCCTGATACTGGTGGTGTGGCAAGGGCTAGAGCATTTGCGAAGAAGCTCAATGATGCCCCATTGGCAATCATCGACAAGCGTCGTCAGGCTCACAATGTCGCCGAAGTCTTAAATATCATCGGTGATGTTAAGGGTAAAACGGCAGTATTGGTTGATGACATGATCGACACGGCTGGAACTATCACTGAAGGCGCAAAATTACTGCGTCAAGAAGGTGCTAGACAGGTATATGCTTGTGCTACCCATGCTGTTTTCTCGCCACCTGCGATTGAGCGATTATCAAGCGGTTTGTTTGAGGAAGTTATTGTCACCAATACAATCCCCATTGCTGGGAGTGATACATCGCTCGATGTTCTCCGCAAACGCTTTCCACAGTTGGTGGTACTTTCTGTGGCGAATTTGCTTGGTGAAACGATTTGGCGGATACACGAAGATAGTTCTGTAAGTAGTATGTTCCGTTAAACCCAATTTTGGCTGTAAACCGGATTACATAATTGGAAAAAAAAGGTCAAAGAAATACAATGAAGGGCGGAGTTTTCCCATCCCTACGGTAATATCTTTAACCTGAAAACCTTATAATTTCTACAGAGAGACGCGATATCTCGCGTCTCTACATTTCTAATTTTTAACGTATCACGTTGTCGTTTGGCTTTTGCTAAGAATATGGTGATTTGACCGCGAATTGATGCGATCGCTTTATCAATTAAGCCGAAACTATGACGGAAATAGTCTAATTACAATTTTTTACTATAATTTTATTTTGATTGTCTTCGACATTTTTGAGACGAACGGCATACTCTAATGACATTTAAAAATTAATTAGTTTCTGACTTTAAAATAACGACCAAAATATAAAAGCGATACTAATTCACTTACCTAAGTTTTACCTAAAAAATTATGTATAGTTAATAGCTTACTTAACAAACAAAAATATAACCCACAGTCTTCAGTATCATCTCAATTTGACAGAGCGTGACGAATTTCTCCTTATTATCTTCCTCCTGCATCTCAACCTTTGTCCAAAAAAAAAACTCGAAACTGATAAACCAAGCCGAACTGTTAACGTTAAGATAGAATCCCCAATCTAATTATTTTGATTAATCCGTTCCTCAAGCACTCGCAAGCGGAAAATCACAATATCCAATTTGGAAGAAAAGTCAGCCTCCAAAATCTCGATCCGTCCGTTGTTATGGCAAATTTGATTTTGAAGCTCGCTGTTTTTCCCGCGAACCCCTTCAATCCGATTGATTCCCCAACCAATAACGGAAATAATTACACCAAGGGTTGCAACATCTAAAAATGCCATAATGATTTACCCTAGAAAGTATTCGTGTAGCAAAGGCTGCTGAAATTGAGTTCAGCAGCCTTGATTTATTTTCTAACCAGTTGATAAACCAGCTCACTACCAACAGCGTAGTTAACTGCGTTTACTCTATAAAATCCGATTGCAAGCGCTCGATTTTCGGTATTTGTAGTAATTGTGTTCTTATTCACGAGGATGTACTCGTAAATTTGAGCATTTCCATTTGCTGGCATTGCAAAAGGTTCCGGCGCGGTAAAAACAACAACTTCGGTAGTTCCCTCAAAAGTTCTCAGGCTTGGTAGTGCGTATTCATTCGATAAATGAGCCCTTCCAGACCGTAACCAGAAGCGCCATCGCAACCAACGGTAATTATAGTTTGGAGACAATGGTAGAAAACTTTGGGCGCTACCCGTTCCCGCTTGATTGGATGAAAAAGTCTTTTCAGCACTAACCCATACAGAACCATCCCATTGCCACAAATCAATCAAGCCTTGAGAATTTGTTTCATACCACTGCAAACCAAGATATGGGTTTAATGGCGGTGTTTCGGAAATAATGATTGACTTTTCTACTTCTAGCTCGCTTAATCCCGTCACGTCGGCAATTGTATGAACATGCCCAATGGGTGATTTTTGGGCAACTTGGGCAAGTATCAACTGTTCGGATGCTGCTAAATCGGTTGCGTCCACTTTTTCATCAAGTGCGATCGCAAGCCCATTAACATCGGAAATTTGGTGTTGATGTTGAGTTAATGCTTTTCCATTTAACAAATCGCGTAAATTATCAATGTCATCGATTGACAGGGGTAAAGAAGTAGCCAAATTAATCAACTCCTCAACTTTTAGATTCCATGTAACGTTTATGTCATCAAGCCGTTGTAAGGCTAATGGTCTATCCTCAACCTCGTCCGGCTTGATAAATAATTGACCTTCCTGAAAACCAGGGCGATAACCAATTAAGCGACGGTCAAACACAATCCCTTCAACACTTTGACCGATTGCACCTCGAACTGTCCCCAATGGTTGACCGTCCAGGGTGTGAGTAATTCTAAAAAAAGAGGCTCCAGTTAGTTCTGTATATTGCCATTCTTTAGTTAACGTAATGGTTGCAATTTCTCGCCACGCTAGTAACACTAATTACCCCCATAAGTCGCGATATCGTCAACCTTTTGCTCAATTCGAGCCAGTTCATTATCTCGAATTTGTTCAATTAACTCTTCAACACTATCCCCATAACTTCCTAGATACTCCCAGACAGTGAGTGATATTTCCTCATACCAATAAGGAATATCAAACTTCAAAGAGAATGAAGTACTAATTTTAGGAAAATTGTAGATAGTTACTCGGTTTAACCATAACTTTTTTGATGCTTCAAATTGAACATCATTTGTGCCGAATCCAATAATTCCAGTTTGGATTAATTGGCTAACATTACCCGCAAACTTCCACGTAGAACGTGCTTTTTCACTTTCCGCTAAAACCGCAAAGATTGGGGATTCTAGCTGAATAGGCATCTCAATTGTAGGTATCGGAAAATATCGACCGCTATCAGTAGGCGATGTCTGAGCTTTGGTCAACTTTTCCCAAATTAATTCCCAATTGCTGGAATTACTTAAATCAATTACAGGTTGAGCCATTCCAAATAGTATTAGGCAAAATCAAACCATTACTGATTACAAATTCAACATTTTCTTCGACTTCTTGAACATAGGAACTAGAATCAATACCTTGCTCTTCAAGAACATCAAACAAAAAATCTGCTGATTCATCACCCTTCAAACAATTCTCAATTACCTTCTGTCGAAATAATAATTGATTCATTTCGGTCATTGAATCAGTCTGATTGTAATCAACGTTCTCAAGAAAATTGGTTGAGAAAATTAGAAAATCATCCATTACGCACCAGGCACAACTTCGGGACGGATAGTCACAATTGCACCAGTAGCGCTTGTGAGAATAGCATTTTTCACTTCTAGTGCTGCACCAGCAAATCCCTCAGTGTCGTTTTTACGACCGAATGCGACACTTGTAGACTTACCACCGTAATCTAAATATTTCATGCCAGTTACTTTGCTGGTTTTAGCCACTCCAGTGGTGGTCCTTCCAGTAGTCACTATTGCGCGTGCAGCACGATAGTTTGCAAGTGGGATAATGTCGTCCTCGTTTGCTTTGGTTAATTCAAAGCGTCCGGTCATATTTGCTTTATACAAATTAAAAGCTGGTTCAGATGAAGTCACTTCAACAACTTGACCTGTGGACAACTTCACTCCAAACGGATCGATAAAATATCTTGTGGATTTTGGGCGTGGTTGTCCGGTTCCCACACGCTGCCCGCGCTTAGAAGCGTCTGTAATGTATTTGATGTAATTGTCGATCGCCGAGTAGTATTTTGCGGCTTGTAATATTCGGCTGTATTTGCGATCGCGTGCCATAGAATAAATAAGAATAAAAGTGCGTTAAGTCCTTTATAGCTAAGGCTTTCCACAGATACGACGACCTAGAAAGGTTTAACCCCTCCAGTAAATTTAACGATGTTACAAAAATTTCTAAGATTACACGGTGACAACCGGATTAGCGAAAATTCCACTACGGTCAACCAACGTAATTGCGCGTGAAAGTCCATGTACGTGCAGAAGTGCGTATTGAAATCGGACATCCGCAATCGGTCTACGTCTGGGTTTTTTTCGAGATTTACCTAAAATTGTTTGTGTACCTGGAACCGTAGGGTAAGAACTTGCAGCGTCTACAGCTTCATTTTTCCGTAAGCGTTCCCAATTGGGGGAATGGGATTGTATATCTAATACCTGTTCCACAACTCGTTTTGCTTCAGTTTCGTTTCTACAAAGTAGTTGAAGCTGGTATCCCTTGTCCCAATCGGTATAAGAATATAGTTCTTTACCTTTTTTCCAAACAAATGAGGGTTGCGCGAACGCGGTTTTTACCTTGTTTGCGTATGTAGTGACCTCAGAATTTGAGAGGGTTGTACTTTCCTGGTTCATTAATCTAAAGCTAATTTCCCCCGTAATGGGTGAGTAACCAGCATCTACATCGTTATGGTCCTCTTGGAAGTAAAGCTGTATTTGAGGCTTAAATTTTCGCTGTTCCTGGAATGCTGTAGTCGGGATTCCATAAATTGGTGTGCCTTCAAAACCACCACAAACAAAGTAATAAGCAATCAACCGTCCAATGGTTAAATCCATTGAATCAACATCTTTGTGCAAGCATATATTTTTGGCTAAACCTCTAGGTGTGCTAAGGTCATTTTCCGCAATTGTGCCAATAAAAAATTTCCTGACTTCTTTGTTTACCTGTAACCTACAAAAGTTCTGAAATAATTCAACATCATTAGGAGATACACTATTCGACATCGATTTCACTCCTTCCTAAATAGGCATTGTCAAACGTAATTGTTAAATTTGGTTTTTTCTCAGCTTCTTGAATTTCAGTTTGCTGTTTTTCCCCACTAATAGCAGCATCAAACTGATTTTTATTGTTAGAAAATTCTGTTAGTTCCGATTGAATACTAACTACATTACTTGCCACGTTTTCGATGCTAGAAGTAATATTTTCAGCTTGCTCAATCCCTTGTCTAAATCGCTCAAAAGCTTGTTGTCTAGCGCTTGCTGCTGTAGCCTTTTCGCTCATCCAGTTATAGGCATTCTCGTATACAGCACCCGCTTTTTTCAGAGCATTACCAATTTTCCCGACATTAGCAACGGTCATCTCTCCTATGCTTCTGGCACTATCAAACATGCTTTGAATGCCTGAATACATATTACTTGCAGCTTGATAAATGCGCGAATATTGCAACCAGGATTTACGCATTCCATTGGCATTATCTTCTCCAAATATCGACTTGAAGAAGTTGAAAAAGAATCCATTAACTATTTGACCCGCGTTTAGTTCTTCCCCATTGACCCCGACTAGTTTTATCCCTAGCGCTTGAAGTATTGTGTCAGCTGCGGAAAATAATGTTTGGGTTAGACTATTTGAAAGTTGAAAAGCATTATGAAGTGCTGTTATATAGGTCAGGTAAGCAATAGCACGGTCAACGACTGCATTCTGGAAAATCCGACTGATTCCCGCGCTTAATCCTCCAGCTAACTGACCACCTAACTTTCTATCAGCTAGTTTTGCTAAATCGTTGGTATTTTTTGCGATCGCAAGTTCCGCAATGTGATAAGCCTCGTTTCTCGCACGGCTGAAAGTCCCATCACTGGTTACGTGACTCTTAATTCCCTCTTCTGTGAACCTGCACGTCGGTGTCGGTATGCTTTTAGTAATTTGTCCGGGAGTTGGAATAAGAGGTTTAATCTTAGCTGTAGTTAAATCAGGTATCTTACCAATTAATGGAGGCAGTAATATTGTTAATTTTAATAAATCCTCTAACTGTCGATTCCCCTTGTCGTTCACCTTTTCTTGCTCTCCTATCCTTTCTCTAATCTTGTCAATATCAAGAAAAGTTTTGGCAATATCCTGATTTTGTTTATCATTTACTCTCGTATTATTAGCAACATCTTTAGTCAAGTTACTTATTGAACTTTGGATAGTTATGGTTGCATCAGCATATGGTTTAATTGTTGAATAAATAACAGGCTTGGCTATTCCAATAATTAAAATTGCTTGTTTAATTAATTCATCTGGGAATCTATCTCTATCTAGTTTTTTATCAATATCAGGTTTTAATTTGACTAATTCTTCATTAAATAACTTGGTTGATTCACGTAGGATAATTCCTGGAATTTCTTTTTGTAATTGATTCAACCTGTTTATTGCGCTTGCAGTGCCATTAAATATTTGATTTACTTTATTAGTTAAAGGGACTAAGTTTATTCCTTTAACATCCTTTCTACCTTGGTAACACGAGTTTTTAACTGGTTAACTTCTGCTTTAGATGCTGCATCTTGATTTTGATTATTTGTTACAGGTGTAGGAGTTTTAGTAGTGCGAAGAATTTTTATTTGTGAACCTAGTACGTTTATTCTTTGAGTGAGGTAATCATCATAAGTTTGAAACTTACTTGCAAAAGTGTCTATTTGTTGTTGCAACAAGGGTACTTTTCCTAGTTGAGAATCAAATTTAGTTTGCAGGTTTGTTAATTCTCGGTAAGTAAATATTTTGACCTCCCCAACTGCACCCGATAGCACATTAAGCGCTTGACTATTTGCGTTAGTTTCTTTCTCAAGTCGAGTCACCCTAGCGTTCTGTTTAAGGGTTAAGTTTAACTGACGGTTGAGGTCGTTCTGCACCATTGACTGGTTTTGCAAATCATACATTTGCACCTCTTCCGCAGTTTTCGCCCCAAAGGCAATAAAGCCAGCCGTTGCGATTTGACTTAAACCATTTAACAATTGACCCGCTTTTGATGGTGCGACTTGCTTAAACAATGTTTTGTCAAGAAGTTTTTTTAAATCTTGACCAACCTTAGCCGCCTTTTCCAGTCCTGGTATTCTATCCTTAATTCGTTTTACATCTTTAAATCTTTCCTTTGTTGCTTGAATATATCTACCTTGCTTTATCAAATACTTGTCTAAGCTATCTGTAGCTTGTTTTATTTCATTCCTTGATATACCTCCTCCTCCACCACCACTACCACTACCAACACCTCCACCACCTCCGCTTCCTGAATTGCTGCGTAAATAATTTAAAGCATCATCAATAGAGTTCATGATTTTAAAAATTTAAGTTGCCTAGCTTACGGAATTTAACGAAAAACTTATTTAGTAGTTGTAAGGAAGCCACTAAATCAATCTGATACTTAGTCAAAAAAACAGCTACAGATTCAATCTTTTTAATGCGTTCATTTTGACTTTTGACTAATCCTTTTAATTCTTCAACTTGAGCATAGAGCTTTAAAACATCTTTATCTGGAATACCAGCCATAAAATTAACCCATAAATGATTAACCAACAAAGACAATGGATAACAACTAATAAAATTAGAAATAATGTAATTAATGCTAATGGCATTACTTCAAATAACCTTTAATAGCATTCAAATCTCGCTTAACCTTTTCACAATCCATACAAATCACACCCCCTTTCCCATCACCCCCCGCACACTCACCACCCCCACACCCAATACAATTTACTGAGTAATTAACAGAGAAACCTTCAGGGTATTCGTGAGCATATAAAACAGAGTCTGTATCTTCAATTAAAAATACTTTTTTCTTTTTAGAAACTTTTACAGTGTATGACCTTATATAATCTCCAGATTTATAATTGTTATCCCATAAAGAGGTTAAACTTCCATTAGTATTTAAAAATAAAGCTGTTCTGAATAAAAAACCAGATTCAACAGGAAATACAGCATAATTAAGAGAAGGGAATTCAAGCGATGAATTGTTAAGTAAAAACATTGAAAAGATTACAGTCTCTAACGATTCCCAATTTGCATCATCACTTGCATCAGTAGAATCTTCATAAAGAATTCTATCTAAACCGCCACCACCAAAATAATTAGTTTTTATTTGAATAAGATTCCCTATCGCGGGAAAAACAACATTAACAGGAGGTCTATCACTAATTATTTTTCCTTCCCTCCCCCCTGTAAGAGAAAAAGTAACTTCAGCTTTAAGCGCACCTTCACAATAAATAGTCATCGCACCTCCTGATAAAACAATTCAATGTGAGAATCCCATAAATTTTGATTAATTGCACCTTCATTGCGGAATCCTAAAGTTAAATATTCTTCAGCCTGGGATTCAAAATATTGATTGATTAAATGTTCCTCACAATAAATTGGAGAGAGGGCAGAATTCCAATTAAAATCAACTAAGCTCCCTATGCTCTCAGTCACAAACCTATCGAGATAATAACCACCGTTAGAAACATCGTTATTAAATGAAAGGAAAACTTTTAACTTAAGAACCTTAACTTTGTTACCGTTTAGACCAAATTCAGCAGACGGAAATCTTTTTCCACTTAATAAAATAGTGCTTTTAATTCTACTTTCCCATTGATTATTATTTCTAATCCATTCTTCTTTTATGTATCCATTTGAATCTATCTCACCCCATAATTTACCTTCATTTGGATTACTTGGCTCTACTTCGCTTAAATGCATCTCATCGTCCTCACTAATGAAAGTATTTGGGTTTATATTGGAATATTTGATTTTAAATGTGTTGTTACCACGCTGGATAAATAACCAATCGTTTGGATTCGGTGATGAGATTGTTGGTAAATATTTAATATCCATTTACTTACGGACTAGTTGATAAGAAAAGCCACAGTTAACTGTATAGGTATTAATTGAAACCGTATAACTCCCGGATGAAAAAGGGAATGTCCCTATTATATTTTTTTTGTTGTTTGGTAATTCATTTATAGGTTTCTCGGTAATTACTAGAAGGTTTACATTTTGTTTTTGATAATCAGAGATTTGAGCAGCTTTAGCAGAAAAGCCAATCCCAGCTACATAATTATTAACAAAATTAGCTTTATTCCCTATATGCAATCTTTTACCTAAAATTCCGTTACTAGGCATAGCATTACTCGAATAATAAAAGCCATAAAAACTTTTAATATAATAATCAAAATCAGTATTCATCGGATACACTTGAGTTTGACTCATGGATGTTTCTGAAAACAAAAAGTCAAACACCTGACTCATCCATTTAAGTATGTTATTGCAATAAGAATAATTCCATTGTTGAATTAAATTATTATCTACATCTAATTCATTCCATATCATCCCTAGCTGTGGATTTTCAGGAGGATTAATACTAGTAATAATTTGTGGTGTCACAGGTGTAGAAAATTCTAGATTTGATTTAAGTATTTTTCCAGTTAAGTCACCACTTTGGATTACAAAGTAATCCTCATCTTCCAAAGCGCTGATTTCGGGTAAATCTTTAATATCCATTACTGAAGCTCTAAATAGATGAGTCGATAAATCGACGACAAGTATTGATTACTATTGCGGAATTTGATTTCATTTCGTAAATAAGTAATTGCTAAGTAATCAGCTATCGGTGCATTGTTGAATTCTAAAAATTCACCATTTGCGGTGATAACTTCACCATTAGCTGTAATTTCCCCATTCCTAACACATCGCCAGATCAAAGATGCAAGTATTCCTTGTGCTGAGTTGGGTAATCCAATCTCAGCTAAATTTATCCGCAATTCCTCAAGCGATTGAGATGAGGAATTACCAAATATTTCAGAGAAAGATAACTGCATTAAAAATCAGCAGCACTAACAGTTGATGGATCAAGCTTTTGCATATCAACCGTGTAGCTGTATTGTCTGTAATTCTGGTTATTCCGAGTCGTAAAGCTGTCTAAACCCTTTTCTACTGTTACTTGGATGTCTACGTTTGTTTCCTGGTTTGTCGAAGTTAGATAGGTTCCCGCAGTCAATATCAAGGCGACAAGTAAAGATTCTGCTGTATTGTTTGCTGTTGGAACTAAACCAATTGCAGCTAAATCAGATTTTTTAATAATTAGTTCGGTTGCTGTTTGTGATGCATTAGTTCCAAAAACCTGTACTAAAGTTGGTTCAGCCATTGTAATTTTTTAGTGGATTGTGCTAATAATTCCAATCCTGTTGTAAGGGAATTTTAAAAAATAGTAAATAACCTCTTTTATGTAAATCCGGTAATTCACTGATGCTCTGAATACATTGTTGTGTAAGGATTATAGCGATATAAGTTAATTATTAAATTAAAAAAGTACCGGATTCACCAACGTAAATGGTTAATCCGGTAATTGAATCTAGAGGAGATAAAAGTTAAAAATGAAAAATAATCGCTTTGGTCAAAGTGCGATTATTTCCGATAACGAATATTCTAAAATTCGTAGGGAATTTAAAAGCGAAAAGTACAGGCTAATTTGGGATATTGCATGGTACACCGGGGAACGTTGGGGGGCTTTGGTGCAATTGCGGGTTGAGGATGTTTACCAAAATGGGAAGCCACGGGAAACTATAACCTTTAGAGCGAACACGCGCAAGGCACGACCGGACGGGAAAAGGGAAACCAGACAGGTTCCGGTGCATCCAGCACTGCGAGATTCTCTGTCAGCTTACGTTCGCTACCTAGATGGTATTTGGCTGTTCCCGGCACGGGAAGGAGTGAGGCACATTGATATACGTCTTGCTGACAAGATTTTGAGAAGTGCTTTGACTCGTGCAGGGTTGGACCATAAGGGAATTAGCACCCATAGCACCCGTCGTAGTTTTATTACCAAACTAAACGAGAACGGTGTTGACGTGGCAACGATTCAGAAAATTACTGGACATCGCGATTTAAAGGCTTTGGCTAAATATATAGAAATTCCTGTGGACAGGATTAAAGGAGCTATTAATTCGCTATGACGATATACGCGATTGATTTTGGACACGGTTGTGGCTGTGACGGTGGGGCGGTTGGGATTAAAAAGGAAGAAGATTTAATTAATGCCGTTGGACCATTGTTAATTAAAAGGTTAATGGAATTAGGGCATGAGGTTATTGCTTGCCGTCCGAGTAAGGTATCCAGTACTAAAGATTCATTACAGCAAAGGTGCGATCGCGCTAATAATGCCAAAGCTAATATTTTTGTCTCACTACATGCAAACGCCTTTAATGGCAAAGCTTACGGGACAGAAGTTTTTGCAATGTCGCCCCGTGGGGAGAAAATTGCACGGGATATTTGTAGAGAAATTTCATTGCTTGGATTTTTTAATCGGGGTGTGAAAAATGGTTCTCACCTTTATGTGGTCAAAAACACAAATATGGTCGCGGTGCTTGTTGAGATGTGTTTTATCGACTCACCAAGGGATGTAGCACTATTTGATGCTGAATCTATGGCTGATGCGATTTGTTTGGGCTTAACCGGGAAACTACCAGATGTTGCTTGATTGTTAATTGCTGAATACGCTAGAGTGCCTGTTACAAGGCAATGCAAGGTAATTTATGGGTGGTAGAACTAGCACAACTTGGGAAAATGCTTGGAACAGTGGAATTACTAAACCAATTCGAGTTCCTGTCAAACTTGCCAAACAAGTGATTCGCTACGCTAGGGCTTTGGATGTAGGAAATGTAGGGATGACGGAGCAACTGATTGATGAATTTATTGAGTTAAAACGTCAACAGTCCCAAAGATTGCCACAACGCTTTTTTACTATGGATTCTCCACACTGGAAAGTGTTTAATGAATTTCGTCGGTGGTTGAAATTTCGTTCTGAATTGGATTAATTGCGATCGCGAAGCGGCATCCTTGATGCATCGCAATGCGACATCCTTTTCTCTTTATGTTTTTGGATTAAATATGTAATCAACCACACCTCACAAATAAACTCTTGTTTCTTCAAAATGGGTAATTCCTTCCAGGTTGGTAAAGATGGTGTTTTTTCGCGTCCTCTTTCCCAAATTTGCTTTACAGCTTGCGATATATTCATTATCCCAACTCCTGACTCCCAATTCCTAACACTTCAAGTATTTTACTAACTGGCACTTTCTCACTCTCCAATGCTTGGATTTGGGGAATCAACCTTTTAGGGATATATTTACTTCTACCGATTAATTTACCATTTTGGTAATATTGCCAGTCGTACCAATATTCCTTGTAGTTCTTGCCTTTTTTACTAATAGAGCGAATTGTAATCCTACCCGTACCGTCTCCCATAACCCGTTTCCTAATGGTGGTAAGTGGGATTGTGTCCTCAGTTACCACCATTAGGAAAGTGTCTTCAGGTTCCTGTGTAATCTCATCCCAGTAAGGGTCATGGATTATTTTGGTTCGGTAGGGAGTGAGGGGAATTGTAAATAATTCGAGTTGATCGGTCATGATTCACCTCTGGGGTGAATTATTGACTTGCACCAATTGGAAAACTGTAATAAGTTTCCAATTCTTTGGAATAGCGAGTAGATCATAATTCTCGTAGTAATCATTTGAAGCCGTTTGTTGCGGCTTTTTTTTTATGGGTATAGAATCTAACAGTTCATTTTGAAAATGTTCTCCTGTCATTGGAGATTCGTTGCTTAATAAGCACCTCTCGGCGCGTGACTGGTGTTTTTTCTATTGGTAGGTATGCAAGCTTGTTCGGTTCGGATTTAGAACTTTGTAGAAAAATTCATTAAAATCAAAGTTCTTATCCCGACTCAAAAGCGCAATATTCGAGTCTTCAAGGTAGTAACATTCTCGCAATGCAGTTATTAACCACCCAACAGGATTTGTACATAAATTGAATAGTGTTTCTAGTCCTCGAAGTAATTTAGGGGAATTGAGGATACGTTTTTTGTAGATGGCTACGCAAGCCTTGATTTCTGCTACTGGGAAGTAGAAAATTTCACATTTATCGTTGGTTAAATTAATCCCTACTTGCCTACAGATGGTTTTGATTAATTCTTTAGTCTCATTGGACACACAACGCTTGATAATATCTAAATCTTTCTGCTGCTGATGGAACCTGTTAGCCTGTTTTCTTAGTTCTTCCCGTCTTTCAGGTGTTATTTTGGAACTCTCATGTACAGATTCGGATTGTTTTTTCTCAGTGTTTTTCAGGGGACTGATAGGTAGTAATCTTAACTTAAAACAATGCCAACTGAAGCGCTTTATGGGGGCAATGATTCCACATTCGATTAGTTTGTTGAATGCGTTTTTAAGTTGTCGAGGACAATATCCTTTACCACGCTCTTTGTTCACCCATTGGTTGAAGTCGATTAAGTCAGGCTCTATCTCTTCCCCAATTGGGTTGTGTTGTATTAGCCAATACCAAAGACGTTCGGCGCTACCTATAATTCCTTTTTTAAGACAGAATGATTCGTGCTTTTCTGTCCACTGGGTGGTTCTTTTTTTGTTGTTTCGTGCATAATATTAGTAAGAATTTAAATAGTAATAAGCACCCTTCTTAGCGAAAGTATGGGTGTTTTTTATTGCTTATTCCTAGTTGATAGTAGGTTGTTAACTGCATTGTTGAGTGATTGCTTTGCTATTAGATTTTTTTGATACATAGTCGGGGTTGATAGGATTATTGATGCTGTCATTATTAGTAAGTCCCCTCCGTTTAACTCTGGGTATTCATCTTTAAGCCACATACATAACTCAAGGGATGCATCCAATATTCTGCTTTTAATCCCTAATGATATTGTTAGGTAATTGAGTATTCTAATTAGCTTTTCCTTCATTTAATACCTGTCACGTTCTAAGTCCCAAACTGCTTTTTCCCAATGCCATTGCATTTCTCTTCCTGGATTGCGTTGGATTGAATAATCTACCAATCGAGATGCGGTTTCTATGTCATTACCAACGAGTTTTAATAAGTGCGATCGCGTTTCTTCTTTTACTCCCTTGTATATGTTTGGTCGTTGTGGCTTGTGTTGCTTGGTTGCTTTGTTTCTTTTGGGTTTGTATCTCGGTGGTGGTGAAGTCGGGAAACTAATAGCTGGCATGTGGAAGTTAAATCGATAACGAGATTTACCCAAAATCGGGATGAGACACAGAACAAATACAACCCATAAGGTAATTACAAAAATCGTTGGTAATAACATGTTTTTCAAAATGAATTTTGGTAGATATTCATTCCCAACATGTGCGATTTTTGGTTTATTAGCATCAGGAAAAACCGCATACGCAAAAACCGTCATACCTATGGGTACGACGGTTTAACTGTCTTTTGCTGGCAATTGATTAGAAAGCCCTTGTAGCGTATTTAGTCTTTCACGCAGCTTATTGGCATGAACCTCTGTAGATTCAAGCTCTTTTTTCGTGTCCTCAATAAGCTGCTCAACTATTTTCCCAGGAGGTGAGTTAATTGACTGGCAAGAGAAACTTCCCCCCGTCCAATCATCTCTACCAGGTGTGATCGACTCACCCCGAAATTCTCGGCTATTTTGTCCAATCCCTCTAAGCTGTCTTCCGTAATTACTACGCTCACATGCTTTTTGAGTTGTCCATGCTCCCGGTGCTTGGCTTTCGGCACTTTCGCCATATTCAGTAACCATAATCAACTTCCTATATAGGATAGCAAGAAACTATTTACAAAATACTATACAGGATGATAGTGTAAATTGCATATCCTGTATAGGATGAATAGTAGCTCAAAAAAAAAGTGCGATGCATCAAGGATGATGATTCGCGATCGCAATACCCCATATCCCCATAAGTCGTAGAGTCGCGGGGGAACGGGTTGAGATTAGCGTTAAAGCACTATTTATGTGACTGAGACTAAGGTCTACCTGCGGGTATTAGGTCACAAAGCTTGATTTACAAGGGTTCCGTTATGTGAGGTAATGCCGATGCAGCAATAGGAAAATTACTAATGTTCTATTCTCCAAGTGCAAGGAGTGTCTTACTTTGAAAACAAATTTCTCACCAGACGAATTCTTAGCAACGCTAGAAGGTGTTAGCAAAATTCTCTTAGTTTTATGTCGATCCAGCAATTATCAGGAGATAACAAGTAAAGAAAATTGCGGGCTTGATTTCACCTTAGTTGACGCAGTTCAAGCTGTTGAGCAAATCTCAGATGCTTATGCTTTGATGCATCAATCTGATTTAGCTGAGGGGTAGCGATGGAATTAATTTGTGTTATTGGACTATGCATCCCGTCAGCGATCGCACCAAATCCCCATTGTCCACAGTTGAGGACACACCCAGAACGTGAGAGTTTAGCAAATTGCAGAAGCTATAACGAATGGCAAGAAAGAAACAACGGAATCAAAAACCAGCCGAATGTTTGCGGAAGTCTCAACTCAATCTATCTGGCAACACAGCAGGAGGAAAAATACTGGCGAAATTTTAAATGTCCACTTGGGTAGGTGCAAAACCTAGATACAGCAAGGATTTCAGCAAAATAACAACTACGTAAACGCCACCAATGGATACAGCATGCTTTTTAGGTTGGATGGTTGGGAGAGTCCTGTTTTCCGGTTGGTTATTTAGCATCAACACAATTCGCGTTGCTGCCAAAATCATCGTTTCGGTCTGTGACCAAACCGAACGTGCTAGCCGTCAAATACTCGCGGTTTACGAACAATTACCCCATGCCGGAATGTTGGGTGCAAACGTCATCGATGCGACTGCGGTTGTACTGCCACTATCACCCGAAAACATAATCACAGACTTACTTCGAGCCATTGAAGGCAAGCACGTTCTCATTGTTGGTGACACTGGTACGGGTAAGTCAACCATTGCCCAATGGCTTGCTTACCAAGTTGGCGGGGACATCACAGTGTATGACCCCGACGCTGCACCCGATGAATGGGCTGGTTTAAATGTGGTTGGTAGGAAGGGAAACTTTGGTGCGATCGCTTCTTCAATGGAAGCTGATTTGGAGGAATTGCAACGACGGATTGAGTTACGGGGTGAAGGTGGTGATAAAGCCTTAGCGGGGATGGATTCCGTTACTATTGCTGAGGAATTCCCCTTACTGGTTTCCGAGGTCGATATAGCTTCCCAATGGCTAATTCGTCACGGTAATAGAGGTAGAAAGCCAAAGCGTTTTATTGTTGGCTTGTCTCAGGACGATTCAGTTGCAGCATTGGGTATTGAGGGGCAAGGCAACGCACGCAAAAACTTTAGGTTCGTTCGTCTGGGTAAATTTGGAGTTAACCACGCTAAACGCCTTAAGGATACTGCGGTTGAAGATTGGTTAAAGTCGGGGAAATATCGGTGCATGGTCGAGGACACGCCGTGTCAACTGCCAGACTTGAGTAGTTTTAATATGTTTGTACCACGGGTATCACTCCAACCGAGTTTCCAGGATGTGAAAATGGCTGAAACCACGGCAGAACCGGAATTAAAGCCAATTTCCAATCCTGAAAACCAAGTTTCCGAGCCACTGCTCAAAGCTGTAAAAGCCTGTCTACAGGCTGGTTTCAGCGATAGCAAACTGATTAAGGAGGTGTTGGGATTTTCAGGAGGACGGTACAAGGAGGGTAGAGAGATTTTGGAGAAAATGAAGGGGGAATTAGAAAAATAAAAATTGCGATCGCATTTCAGTTAACAGGGAGAAGTGCGGTCGCATTTTAGGCTATCAGGTGCATCTACAAACTTAAATCAAATTTGGTTATAGCTTATGAGTGACATTATTCACAACAAACCGGGAATTAATGAGGAACAATGCCCAAATTGCGGATCGGAAGATTCCACTTTTGACGATGAAGGTAAATTTTACGTGTGTAACGTTTGTGGTCATTGCTGGGCTTTTGACCGAGATGACTCCGATTATTACGATGTTGATGTCGATCCAGAATATCTATATTCGGTTTATGGGATTAAAGAGAACTGATGAACCAAAATTCACGAGAAATATCATCTTTAACGGTTGCCTATTACGTGTGTGGCTTCAATATTGCCTGTGAAATATTAGCTCAAAATACAGGGTTAACCCGTCAACATTGGGCTGATTGGGTAGCCGAATTGACAGAGAAAGAGCTTGAATCAGCAACCCAACAAGATATAGACGATTATGTTTTTGCTGCGATCGCGTATCAAAATAAAGCGCCTGACGAGCCAGATTGACCAACTGGCGAAACGTTAACCCTAAAGGTTAACGTCGCGGTTCGGGTCCAAACCAAATCGTCAATATTGCAATAACTATTTAGGGCTTTGAGGAAGAAGCAAGCTGATGGCTTTTAAGTTTTCGCAAGCTCGGTAGTCATGCAATATTGCTACCCTGATGCCTTGAGAGTGAATTAAGCTCTAAACGGGCTTTTGGGTGATTCGTAGGCAGTCTCACAGGGATAATCCCACTACCCCATGAAAAACGCACCGAAAATACTAGGGCTTGATGTCAGCAAGTCTTCAGTTTCTGCATGTTTATTGAATGAGAAACCTAACGAACCACGTAAATTTTACTACAGTTGTCAGTTTTACGATTTTTCTGCAAATCGCAAAGATTTAGATGCAATGTTAGCGCTCAAACCTGACATTGCGATACTGGAGCCAACGGGAACCAACTACAGCAAGATATGGAGCGAACACCTTACCCGTAATGGGGTTGAAGTAAAGCTAGTTGGACATCGGGAGTTACGTAGTTACCGCGCTCATCAATTGGGATTACCTGATAAAGATGATAATGCCGATGCTTTGGCTCTGGCCTGTTATTGGTTCGATTATAATCCTGACCCCAAACGGTTTGTTAAAAACTACGATGCTCAAGCTTCCCGCGTAAGAAATTTGGTGTTGAGATTAGAGCATCTAAATCGCCTCCAATCACCTGTCATCAATAGGTTGCGTCAGGATTTAGCTTGGCAGTTCCCCGAAATTGCTTTAGTACAATCAAGACGGGGAACAAATGGTTCATTACCTTTGCTCTGGGCTTGGATGTGCAATCAACGCACTTCAAAACGCTACGATATGCTTTACTCAAAAACCATTGGTTTAGGTTTGGAAGTATCCACTAGGGAACGAGCGGGAATTATTTGTAATTTGCAAAATCAAGAATATTGCATTGAGGAGGAATTGCGATCGCGCTTGAGAGAAACTTGCTTTACTCCCTATTTCCAAGTATTCCAAGAATTTGGGTTCGGCTTTAGACTGAGCGCAATCCTGATCGCCTACATTTATCCGATTGAGCATTTCCTCCTCGATGGCAAGGAGGATATACAATTCCACCTTGGTAGGAACTCAAAAAAACCTACAAAGCGTTATTTGTCGTTGCGTCGGTTTCAAAAAGTACTCGGATTAGCTCCTTCGATGGAAGCATCCGGGGATAAGAAAGGGGTAAAAACGTCCAATGGTTCCAGAATATGCAGAAAAGCTATCTGGCAATGGGTGTTTTCCAGCTTGGAACCCAAAAAAAGCAGGCTAAACAACCCAACGGTAAAAGCTTTGTGCGAATATCTAGATGCTGAAAAAGCAGGAGGTAGACCGATTGCATTAGTGCGATCGCGTGTTGCAGTTAAAGCCGCGAAGTTGCTTTTTGCTAAATTGGTAGATGCAACCAAACATGTAGAGTGAAAACTCATGGCACTAATTACCACTGGTAAAGGGCTGATTCGCGATTTAGAGAAATATGGCGCTTTAGGCGTTTATGCTCCCTTAGAAGGGGGTTTTGAAGGTCGGTATCGTCGCCGATTGCGTGCTGCGGGTTACAATGCTCTTAATTTCACGGCACGGGGTTTAGGTGATGTGGCTGCTTATCTCACCAGGATTCACGGTGTTAGACCACCGCATTTGGGTAAGAAAAGTACTGGTAGTGGTGCGGCTGTTGGTTATGTTTACTACATACCTCCAACTTTGACTTATCAGTTAGAACAGTTACCACCCAAGTCGAAAGGCTTGGTTTTGTGGATTATCGAAGGGCATGTTCTTTCCGATCAGGAATTGGAATATTTGGCTGCACTACCGAGTATGGAACCGCGTGTCAAAGTGATTGTCGAACGAGGTGGCGATCGCTTTTTCCGTTGGACTCCTCTAGAGAAGACTCTGGCTGTGGCTAGCTAATTGCATATTGGGAGATGCGATATGCATGATTGCATTAAGCTCGCGAAACTTTGCTGCTCTTGATGCATCCCTGAGCAAGATTTCGTCGCTTATCGCGTTTCTACCAATACACGATCTAGGGGCACGATTTTTTCGATCGTGCCCTTAATATTATGTTGTTGGGATTGGTAGCAAATTTCTTCAATAATTGTTTGAAATTTGATTGCTATAATTACTATTGTGTGCATAAATTTAATTTCATGCGATCGCGCATTGAATGTCGAAATTTTTACCACAATTCGGGCGAGTAATCGTCATACTGGTAACAGGGAGAGCAGTTTAGACCACTCACCCCAGAACAGGCTAAACTTTGATAAAGTAACAATGAGACGTAGACCTCCAGGTAGATCGGCTACTACTTCAAAATCTTCTGTTTTCCAATCCCCCATGTTCAATTTCACGACCATAGCGATTTTGGGAGGGGTGTTTATTCTGGGAATAGGAATTGGTATAGCTTTTAGCTCGACAACTACATTAACTCCATCGAATGTAGCATCCCGTGAATTTATTGATACCAAAGCACCAAACCCAGAGATTTGCGCTCAGTATGGAGCCAGTGCAATGGTAATGGATGCTCGGTTGTTTGTAACTCTCAACCCGTTTAATGTTTATGTAGGTCAACCGAGTATGCGTCCTGGATGCGTTATCCGACAAAATAACTGGGCTATTTTAGAGCAAAGAAAGCTTGTGACATCGGAACAGGTGAGAGATTGTAAAAACCGTTTAAATACTTTTGGTTTTACAGGTAATTTGGATAGCGAAAAACCTGATATTCGCTGTATTTATCAAAATGAAGCCGCTCAAAACTTCTTCCTGACTCAACCTGGTGCTGTTGCTCCACCTCAGGAGACAGATCGATTTTAAATTATATTAAATATAATCTTGATAAAAATTATATTTAATATTGTTATGGAGACGCGAGTGATGGTGCAAGGCACCCGCTTTACAGCGATCGCACAAGCTTTGCCACGGGAATTATATCCGTGGCAAAGTTCGCATTTCTACATTATTTCTACATTTATTACTGATTATTTTCTAGATTACTGCCCTTGATTGGGCAAGCTTTGTCCCCAAGGTAGTGGAGTTAGATTAGAGTTTGTACCACCGTTTATGTTATTGGGGTAGGTGGTAACAGAATTAGGGTTCATTAATAATGGTGGAGCGTTATTAATAAAACCTCCTGATGAACTGGGAAGGCTTGCTGGAGGCAAGATTGAGCCAGGAGGGAGTTGTGGGGTATTGTTAAAGTTGAGCGGTGGTACGCTTACGAATGGTGGCTGTTGATTGCTGTTGTTGATGTTATTGGTTTGTGGAGGAAGGTTATTATTTCCTCCGAATGTTGGTGGTAGGGTTCCGTTGGGTTGGGGTAGATATAATCCTGGTGGGACATTGGGTATGTTATTAGGAAAATTGCCTGCTGGTTGAGGTGCGTAGGTTCCTGGTGGTAGATTATTTTGAAGTTGAGGTGCGTAGGTTCCCGATGGATAATTATTTGGTTGGGGAGGGAAATATCCTCCAGATGTGCCATTGGGATTATAGCTGCTGAGGAAAGGACGCAATACCCAACGATTGGAGGAGACTGGTTGTAAGAGTACTTGATTGGGATTAAATGCGGTTCCCGGAGCTAAATCCATAACTATGCGGGTAACATTGGCATTTAGTTGTGAAAGACGAATACGTTGAATTGTACCGTTGTAATCCTGTCGAGTCGAAACAAAACCTAGTTTTGTGCCTGGAATGTCTACAACTAAGCGTTCTGGTTGACGAAGGAAAAGTAATTTTGGTTGGGAAGCAGCAGTAAGGGTAAATTCAAGTTGAGCAACTTCGGGAAAAAATCGCCATTCTTGAAGTTGAGCATTTTGTGGATTGGCAATGCTAGCACTTGGTAGTGATAAAGTTGCGGATAAGCTGAATATGCTAAATATACTAGCTGAGAATAGCTTTTTGTAGGGATGTTTGCGAATTGCTTGGGACAAATATTGCCATAAATCAACAAGCTGCTTATTTGCAAATTGGTTACTCATCTTCATACTATCCTCTACTGGTGAATGCGTTTAGGTTTTTTGGGAATGGTCGTTTGGACTTTGGGATTGTTTTTCAACTTTTAAGCGAATAGCATTAAATTTAATTGGTTTTGGTTCGTTATTGGAATCGATTAGACCATAAATTTGACCGGAAAAGCCTCCTTGGGAATTTAAGTTGGCTCTGATGGTGATGATTGTGGAGGAATTGCGATGAGATTTAATTTGAGTAGAGGTAACTGACGTTTTTGAGTCTGGAAAGTTGCAAATTATTGTTGGAGAAATTTTCCCTGATCGGCTAAATTTTTGTTGATTGAGTTTGCCATTCAACGAGGAGTTATTTTCGTTGGTTGTAGATAATTTACTGTTTGCTGCTGCTGGTAATTTTGGGAATAAAGAACTATTTAAGAAAATTCCAGATTGTTGAATATTTAATACCAAACTGTTGGGCTTTTGGCAATTGGGTAATTGTTCTGCAAGTTGCAATTCATAGTCTCCGTTGATAGATTGTGGTGCTTTGAGTTTGCTTTCTCCGTATACAGTAATGTTTTGAAATGTTTTGAAGATTACTAAAGCTGAACTAATGGCAATAACGTAAAAGGCTAATGAGTGGAATTTGGGTTTATTCATGGGAATTTGGGAGTGGTAAGTTTTCTATTGCTAAGGGTTTGCCGTTCTATTCCCCAAGCACGCCTGGTTCCAGTTATGATTAAGTCAACTCCTGCGGATGTTTCAACTACCGCTTGGATGGGTTCGCTCGCTTCTGTGGTGTTGATGTTGATGCGATCGCGTACGCTTGTTCGATAACTGCTATTTGTGCGGTTTCGCGAGCGGGAAATAGTCTAATTAAACTAAATAGGCATCCTTGCGAGCATGGGAAAAGCTGTAATTGACATCAATGCACTTAAATAAAACACAGCTTGCCAAATCCAGCCATAAATATTACGTTTATTCAAATTTTATTTTTCCCTTTTCCAGGGGATGTAATGATGTGAAATACTACAATGCTATTTGAGCATCTCTGCGGGCAGGCTACGCCAACGAAACCTCACAAGTTAATGCCAAAGTAACTAAACCAGTGGGTACAAGTTATTCTTAGTGATAATTTTCGCTAATAGGTAAAGAAGCGGCAATTCACTATTTTCAAATAAAACAAAATAAACAAAATAAACAACATCTATTACATATTTTATAAATAATGATAACTTACAATACATGAATAATTAAGTATAAATCCCATGTTAATATCTGTAGCATAAAATATAAAGTAGTAAAACAATCAAAATTTTATTTTGCTTTCTAAAAATTGATGTAGAAATTCACTTAATATATTTACTACTAAAAGTTAAATATAACATCTAGTCATTTGTAAAAGTTTAGATTAAGTTGACTTTGTGTATGTTTAAAAATTTATTCTATGGTAAACCATAGGACTCAAATTTCATTTTTGAACAAATAATTATACTAAAAAGCCTATTTTATAAAGGCTTTTTTTAAAGTACTGTTCACATATCAAATAGTATCTTTATATAAAAAATGATCGAAAATTTTTAATTGTATATAAATCATTAGATACTTATATTAAGTTATTATGGTATTTTTATCAATGAAACAGTCAATATAAGTTTGAAATTACAGAATTTGAACTAGCAGTGTAAGCACTGAATTACTGTAAAAATTTGATAAAACATCTATAGATTAAACTTTATCTTATCAGATATATACGATGGTATTGAAAGCATGGTGGAAAAATAATAGTGAAGAATGGATACTACAGTTGCGAAACTTGATGATTAGCCATTGTCAAATAGGGAAAGATTGGCAATTTAGTAGCTATGATTGGGAATTGATCCAAAATTATTGGTATGCCAATAATCTATTAATATATTGCTTACATAATAGTTGTTATGAAACCTCGAGTTTCCAGCAATTGATTGAGAAAAATTTGCTAATGCCCTCAAATACTAGCGAAAACCTGCTTGAATAATTTAAACACAAAATTCACCTAACTATCTATCCTATAAACGGCTCAAAACTTGACTTAAATAATACCCTTATAGCTCTTATTTACTAATCTATGGAATCAAGGGAAGGTATCCGGTTCAGACTTATGCTACCATTTGGGTAAAAAAGGAGTAACTTCTGTAAGTACGCTGTATACCTAACACTTCATTCCGTTTCATACTCTACGGGAAACAAAGTTATGCAATGATAAAGTTCGGTTGAATCAAGCAGATAGACTTACACATAATATCTTTTGAACTTTTTCAGTAATAATATTTTTTCAAGCTACGATATCTTTGCATAGAATAGTTATCGATAAGTACTGCATACTCTTTTAGATAAGTCAGCAAAAAGATGAGATCGAGTCAGATTGTCACTTAGAAACACAAATTTAATAACTTGCAATTCTGATTTAACTATAGGAATCTGGTTTGATTTCTGAATAAGTTTTTCGACTTTAAGGCTACTCTATAAGCTCTTGAGTTTCAGGATATATCCACAACTTAAATAGGAGTCTGATAAAATAGTGCGTTACTAAAAAGTTACTAAAAAAATTCTTAAAAAGTGGAATACTTAGTGTATTTCACGTTGACTTTTATATAAAAATATATCTAACAAAGCTATTGCAGTTTAATCATAAATATTTGCTATAAGAAAATAAAAATATACATGAACGTAAACATGTTCATAAACCTTATAACAAACGGCAACGAATAATACTGGTAATTAAGGAAAAGAAAGCAGAAGTCAATATTTACTCAATTAGAAATCAGATAACTGCACAAAATTAGTCCTTATTAATTTACCAGGAAATAGTAATGAAAGTAAATCATAGCCGCAAAGCTTATCCAGTGTTGAATATCTTTGATAAAGCATCTTCCCAAGCAAAGATATCACAGGCAAGAGGAAAGTCATTTTGGACTCCAGCCAATACTATCTTTGTTGGTAGTTCTTTAGTCATTCTATTAGCTTCAAGCACAGTAATATTTACAGAGATTTTTTCTTCCTTCTCCCCATCATTATTTTTATCAACATTTATCGATGGCTCTCAAGAAAATTATCATCCAACATCGCTACCTTGGATTAGAGATGAATCAGATTGCTTACATCGTGGTCGAACTTGGAATCAAGGGGAATGTTGGGATAAAGAACACAGTTCAATGTTTTAAATATATTTGATTAAGTCATTTTTTGGTAAAGAAAAAGTATGAATTTGTCTCGTACAAAGTTGAAGATAGTAAGAGTTTCAGCTATTAGACTTGGGTATTTAATATCTCGATTCAATAACATCACATTGCTGAATATTCATTTATTCACAGCCATTGTCCACCACGGAAACGCGATCGCACAAAAATAATTCTCATCAGGGTTTGTGAAGCAATAAATACAGCTAACCACACAGCAGTATAGTGAAGTAAAAATTTCTCTAGTGGTAATTCCTTGGGTATTGCTGGTAAACCGATTAGTTTTACCCCACACAAAACGAATAGCATTTCCCAAATTCCGGCAAAAAGCTGATATACTGCTGGCCAGTCTCGATCCCAGCGATATTTTTGGATGCGATCGTAGACTACATCCCAAATAATGCCAAAAATCGCCACATAGCCAATCACCCCAAAATAAATCGCTTTATCAGAATCTGGAGCAGTTAGGACAAACGGTAAAGTGACTAATAAGCCAACTGTAGCGAGTAATAATAAACGGGTTTGCCAGCGTCCAAATAATGTCGGAGTCATAATTTTAGTTATAAATTACAAATTAAAGTTAATATAAGCCCGTATAACCAAAATTTCAGCAAAATCTTAGCAATTTCTGCAATAGTTTGACTCAATTATTTATAATTTTTTAATTCGGGATGGAAGATTGAACTTTAACCCAACAGGTCTAAAATCCCTTGCCAATTAACCACATTCTCTAATAAAGTTTGATAACCCAAAATATTAGGGTGTAAACCATCTTCAGAAATGCGATCGCACAACCATTTTTCTCCTTGCTGCATCCACATCTGAAAAATATCCAGATAGGGTATTCCCCGCTCAACACATGCTAAACGTGTAGCTTCTTTGTATTTATACTGCTCTGCATGGTTATAATACAAACAGTCAGCAAACGGCATTTTACGCTCATTTACAGGAACCATCCCCACAAATAGCACTGGACACAACTGCTGTGCTTGTTCGAGTAATACCTCAATCTCCGCTTCAAATCGAGAAAACTCTGTATAATTTTTCCCATCTATTTTGCCGACACGGGAAGAATCATTTACCCCTACCGAAAGAATAATCAAGTCGGGAACGCGGTTTCGCAACTCACCACGGTGACGAAATTCCGTTTCGAGACGCTGTTGCACTTGCATTGTGCGATCGCCCCTGACACCCAAATTATAAACCACATGACCGGGACTATCTGGCAACATCCACAGACGACGCAATCTTTCTACCCAGCCACCGCCATCCGGGTCCCCAAAGCCATATATTAAACTATCACCTAATGCGACTATCTTTTTTGGTTGAGTTTGCGTTGGTGTCGATCTAAGGGATAGTTGCATTGAGGAAGTGGTTAAAAAAGTTTGCATTTTAAAACAGTTTATCTTGTTATCTCTTCAAGATTCTATACATTTCTACACCATTAATTGAAATTTTTTCAAAAATAAGCTCTGATTAACCCTTTCCGACTTAGAGCGCATTCAAGTTGTAGATGCTGCGATCGCTTTGCCAATATTAAACGGTGTGAGATTGTTATCAATTTATTTTTAGGTTTTTATCAGGATTTTATGGGGTTTTTATGCGATCGCAATTTTTACTTACACTTTTATTTAAGTAAATTCCGGTAATAAGTCGAATGATTTTATGAATAATTAATAACCATCGATTATTGCTTAATGTATATGTGTTGAATCTTCAACAGAAATTTGTAAATATTGAAGACGTTCCACCGGAACGTCTCTACCAAAATCCAAAATCCAAAATCCAAAATCCAAAATCCAAAATCCAAAATCCAAAATCCAAAATCCAAAATCCAAAATCTAGAAAGCTCCAGCGCTAGGCATTAGGGTTAATTCGTCTACGACTGCTTGCTGTGGTAGCAGTGCTATGTAGAGAATTGATTGAGCGACAATTTCGGGAGTGAGCATTTTTGAGCGATCGAAATTAGCATTAACAGTGTCCGTATCCCATAATTCGGTGTTAACAGAACCCGGACAGAGTGCGGTGACGCGAATACCGTGCGATCGCTCTTCTTGTGCGAGGGTTTGCGACAGTGCCATTAAACCAGCTTTGCTAACGCAATATGCACCCCAATTGGAAAAAGCTTGTTTGCCTGCAATGGAGACGACATTAATAATTGTACCTGTGCTACGTTCCCGCATTCCAGGTAAAATCCCCATCATGCACTGAAATACTCCAGTCAAATTTAAGTCGATTACACGCTGCCAGTCAGCTAAAGGTGTGTCACTCAAATTGCCTGTATATGCCATTCCCGCATTATTTACGAGAATATCGATCGCACCGAAATCCTGGGCGATCGCTTGCATTTTTGCTTTTACTTCGCCAACATTCCCTAAATCCACAGGGTAAATTTTGGCTTTGGCTCCAGCATGTTGTACTGCTTCTGCCACTGCCGACAACTTATCATGCGATCGGCTCACAAGGGCAACATCAATGCCAGCTTTCGCAAATTCTAAAGCTGTAGCTTTGCCAATACCGCTACTAGCTCCAGTAATTAAAGCACGTCGTTTTTGCTCAATCAAAATCCTTTCTCCCATTTTCCGGAAACCCCAAACACATCGCCATTCAATGCCTGTTTCATTAATAGGGTGGGACAAATTAAACAAATGTGAAATTTAACTAGAATTAGTCTCAATCCCTGCTATGCTTCGTACCTAAGAAATCAATATTTTCGAGTTATCACTTTCTAACTAAAAGTGTTCTAACTAAAATTACTTAAATCTCTCAATTACAAAAAAAACCCACATCCATTGAGATAAAATTCCAGAAAAAATTAAAAATATTATGGGGGCTTGGGGTAGCCTTCAACGCAACGATTGCTGCTAAATTCCATAAAAAACGAATGTGCTAAGGATGCAAAGCATTTATGTTTGTCAAATTTTTGTTTGTGGGAGGTCAAGATATCACTCCATACCAGCGATGAAATATGCTTACTGATAGCCGCCAACAGCTAGAAGCTTTTACATCCCAAAAATGCAAAATGCCTATAGCAGTTAAATTGTCCAAAATTTTGTGTTAAAAACTTTGTTAACAATCATTAACGTGCCGTAGGCAATTATAGCATTGAGAACGTTTGAAAATTAATTGATTTTCCGTTACATCAAGCAGATGCTTCAGTAAAAACGCCAATTTTACGGAATTTTTCGTATCGCAATTGACGGCGTTGTGGAGGGGTGAGTTGGTTAAGTTCCTCTAAATTATCTAACAAGGCAGTCTTGAGCAACGTTGCTGCTTTGAGAGGGTCAGAATGCGCTCCTCCAACGGGTTCGGAGAGAATGTGGTCGATAATCCCCAAATTTTTCAAGTCATGGGAAGTCATTTTTAGCACAGCTGCGGCTTGGGGAGATTTGCTAGCATCTTTCCATAAAATAGCTGCACAGGCTTCCGGAGTGATGACGGTGTAAACAGAATGTTCAAACATCATCACTTTGTCACCAACACCAATACCCAAAGCACCACCCGAACCACCTTCACCAATTACGGTGCAGATAATCGGGACATCCAAGCTGAACATTTCGCGAAGATTATATGCGATCGCTTCTCCCGCACCTTGACGTTCAGCTACCACCGTCGGCAAAGCCCCAGGGGTATCAATAAAAGTTAAAATGGGCATCCCAAACTTATTGGCATGTTCCATCAATCGCATCGCTTTACGATAGCCTCCTGGGGTTGCCATGCCAAAATTACGAGCGATATTATCTTTTGTATCACGCCCTTTTTGATGACCCAACATGACCACAGGTTGTCCAGCCAAACGAGCGACACCACCAATTAAAGCCGGATCGTCAGAACCGCATCTGTCACCATGCAACTCCATCCATTCATCACTGATGGCTTGGATGTAGTCTAAAGTACTAGGACGACGCGGATGACGGGCAACTTGCAATCGCTGTGAAGGGGATAAACTACCAAAAATTTCCTCGCGTAGTTGCGTAGCCCGCGCTTCAAGTTGACGAATTTGACCGGAAACATCGACCCCATTTTCTTCCGCAAGCATTCGTATTTGGTCGATTCGAGTATTTAATTCCGCGAGAGGCTTTTCAAAATCCAACAGTAGCGGTTTGCGCTCAGTAGTTGCCATTTTTAGAAGTTAGGAGTTTAGGGATGAGGAGTTAGGAATTAAGAATTAGGAGTGAGGAATTAAAAGTTAAGAATTAGAATTTGAGAATTAAGTAGAGACGACCAGGTGGGTCATATCTAAAGAAATTATGGAGTATTGAGTTACTTTGTTATTAATTAATTAATAACTCCTAACTCCTAACTCACAACTCCTAACTCCTAACTCCCAACTCCTAACTCCCAACTCCTAACTCTTAGCTCCTAACTCAGGAGACTAAAAGTGGTCGAAATCCGTGTTTTCGGGAAATCTGACCAATAAAATTCATTTTTTCTACGGTAATCTGATTGCGACCCCAAGAAAAGTTAGTACGTAACTTCTCGAATTCTAAAAGCATCGATTCGGCGAAACAAGCAAATAATTGACGTGCTGGAACATCCATGTTGACAATTTGCATGATTTTCCAATCTATATCCAAAGAATGCTCGACAATGCCACCATTGAGGATATGCACACCGGGATGTTGTACTTTCGTCGCCAAATTTTTGGGGTAGCCACCGTCAATCAACAGACAGGGCTGTTTGAGGGAAGAGGGGTTAATTTCCACACCTTTAGGCATACTCGCAACCCAAACAATAATATCAGCTTCGGGTAACGCTTGTTCCAATGCCATGATTTTACCGCGTCCAAGTTCGCCTTGTAACTCCTGCAAGCGTTCTTGATTGCGGGCAATAAGCAAAAGTTCCTTGACATCGGTTTTTGCATCCAGCCAGCGACAAACCGCGCTACCGATATCACCAGTTGCACCACATACAGCCACCGTTGCTGCCGACAAGTTAATTCCTAATTGTTGGGAAGCTTGTTCGACTTGCTGGCAAATTATATATGCCGTGTGGGTATTACCTGTGGTAAAACGTTCAAATTCGAGCGTTGTATTCCGAACTTGACGCGACTGTTCTAAGTTAAAATTTTCAAAAATAATCGAGGAAAACCCACCCAAAGCGGTGATGTGAATATCATGCTTTTGTGCATGTGCCATTGCATTCAGGATTTTCCGAGTCGCTGCTTTGATGCGTCGCGTTGCCAACATTTCTGGCAAAAAACAAGACTCGACATATTGCCCTTCAATTTTTTGTCCGGTGACGCTAGTGACGGTAATATTATCGACGATTTGAGGGGGAGCGCTACACCAAAAATCTAAATCCTGATCGGCATATTCAGGGTAGCCTAACTCGCGGGCTACGGATTTTGCGTGTTCTAAACTAGTCAGATGTCCGATTAGACCAAACATGTACTGTTATATTGGGCGTGGGTAAAACAAAATTATGAGTTATGAGTTATGGGTTATGAGTTATGAGTTATGGGTTATGAGTTATGGGTTATGAGTTATGGGCTGTGAGTCACAAGTTAGGAGTGGTGAGTTATGAGTTATGGGCTGTGAGTCACAAGTTAATTTACTTATATGAAACTTATCACTCTTAACTTCTAATTCCTAACTCCTAACTCCTAACTCCTAACTTCTAATTCCTAACTCCTAACTCCTAACTTCTAATTCCTAACTTTTGATTCCTAGCTCCTAACTTGAGATTAAGCAGCGCGAAGTCCGTGGGCAGATAGACGCATAACGTCGCGGGTATTAAACCCAATATTACCTAGTGCTTCTCCGTATTGAATCATGAAGTCTTCGACCAAAGCTTCTTTTTCCATTGCTAAAATTTTGGCATCATCAGCAACTTGGTTGAGCATTTGCCAGACAATGGGAAGGTTTTGGCGGTTAGCTTCTTCAAGTTCAGCTTTGGATGCTTCAAAGTTTTCTTTGAGCCAAACCTCTCCAAAATTCAAATGCATGTACTCATCTTTAACAACACCTTCCGTTATTTTACGGGCAAAATCATCGGCAACGGGGATGTAAATGTTATATGCTGCGATCGCAAAACATTCGATAATCAAGGACTGAATTAACAAACAGGTGACAATTTTCCCTGCTGCTGCTGCTACCTGAAAATTTTCGTGCAATTTGGAGAAAAATTTGACAGCAAATGGTAGATCGGGAGTAACTTGGAGATTTTTCGCGCAAGCTTCAAAACCTTTTTTATGACGACTCTCCATCTTCGATAAACGAATTAAGTCATCCTTTGCCCCGGCAGCAGTTCGGCTAATCTAATGTAATTATCATAGGCTTCTTGTTCTCCTTCAATCACGATCGCATTAATGCGACTGTAAGCATCTTTGTAAGTTTCGCTCTGAAAATCGATTTTTAATTCGTTTGCTAACTGCTGCATAGGTTGTTTGCTCCGAGGATGTGAATTATTTGATACAGCGCTCCGGCTAATAGCTAGTAGCCCTGAACTGATAGCTTTAATGTCCACTGTGGTTTAATTTAACTTAACAAGTCACTATGTTATAGATTAGCTTTAGCTGGTAGTTATTGCTCTAGTCACATCACAATAAACGCTTGGAAGTTATGAAAATTATGTCGAAACCAAGCCGGAATCTGGAAAAAAGCGATATTTTCAGCCTGGGAATCCTTGTGCTGCTAGCGTTTATCGTCTTGCTACCCTTGATTATTGTTTTTTTGACATCATTTGCACCTTCTGGTGCAGCATCTGACACTGCATCTCCACAAAATTGGTCGCTTATTAACTACAGTAACGCATGGGAGCGAGGTAAATTTTTACTCGCGTTCTGGAATTCGACTCTAGTAGCATTAGCAGTTACGGCATTTCAAATTGTCACTTCGGCTTTGGCTGGTTATGCTCTGGCAAGGTTAAAGTTTCGCGGGAAGCAAGCATTGTTGTTAATAGTTCTGGCAACTTTGGTTATTCCATTTCAATTATTAGTAATTCCCATATTTTTAGTGTTGAAATGGGGAAATTTAATCAACACCTATGGAGCTTTAATTTTACCCACAGCAGTTAATGGTTTTGGGATTTTTCTATTACGGCAATTCTTTTTAACTATTCCCGTTGAGTTGGAAGAAGCTGCTGCATTAGATGGTGCCAATAGGCTGCAAATTCTCTGGAAAGTGATGCTTCCCCTAGCTCGTCCAGCTTTGGTGACATTATTTTTGTTTACTTTTATTGGTGAATGGAATGATGTTTTTAAGCCGTTAGTATTCACCACTCGACCGGAACTAAGAACTGTACAATTAGCATTAGCTGAATTTCAAGAACAATTTACTAATAATTGGTCATTAATGATGGCAGCAGTCACTATTGCGACGGTTCCTGTAATGGTATTATTTTTAATCGGACAACGCCAATTTATTCAAGGAATTGCATCTACGGGGGTTAAGAGTTAGGGAAAGAGTAAATATAGGAATATATAGCAATCCTGAATCAATTTTATCATTCGTAAGGGCGGAATTACCCAAAAAGTGGCAAGCTTTATTCATATCCCCGACTTAAAGAAGTCGGGGATATGAAAAGAGTTAAGGATCGAGAGAAATACCAGAATTAGAAGTTGTATCATCATTCATATAAGCTTTACCCTTGATAACTGAATTAGTAGCTACTTCCTTTCCTAAATAAGGGCTTTCAGGATATCTTCTCCCATCAAATTTCAGTAGCCAATAGTTTGGTTTTGCTCCTCCTCCACTAGTTGAAAAAATCATATCTTGCCACCCATTAGTCTTTTTATCAGTGACAATTATTGGTTTATTAGTCACTAAAGTTTGAGATATTAACTTATAACCTCGTGCTGTTTTTTGAAAAATCATTGTCGGACAACCACTTTTCCCGCAAACATGTTTACTAACCACATAAGCGATGATTTCAGGATTGCGATCGCCATTCAAATCAACACGATTGTAGTAATATCTTACAGTTTTACTCACCTCACCCAATTGAGCGCGAATTGCCCGATCAATCTCAGCATCGCGCTTTGTATCGGAATTTATAGACTCTACATTCTTCATATCAATTCCGCGAATTGAAGGGAGTGGTTCTTTGGGGGATGCGATCGCAGAAAAAATACCCGTTTGTAAAATAATTAAACTACCCATAAATAATAAAAATACTCGCATTTTGGTAGACCGAATTTAGATAACGATTATGGCACAGAAAAAATTATCTGCAATTTAAACATTATTCGATCAAAATTATATATACACAGAAAATGCTCCACCAGAGCGTCTCTATACAACCATTTATAAATTAAGATGAATAATCATCCATAAAATAAATCAGGGCAAACAACCGTTTGCCCCTACATTGATATTTTTTATTCAAATGATATTATTTTTTTTAATCTTCCCCTATTCTTCTTCTTGAATTTGTAAACGAATAGTACGCTCGTTTGGTCCACCGATTTGAATTGTCATTACTTGACTACCGAGCGGTTCTATGCATTCGAGTAAAGAACGTAAATGTGGCGTACTCGCACCAGTATCGACATACAAGCGATCGCACAAATTACCAACTTTTTTCCAAGTCATGTACAACTTACCAATAATTTGTTCGAGTTGGGATGCTTGATTGACTACATCCGCAGCCACACTCAAACAACCCAGTCGCTGTGCTTCCACCAGGGCAGTTTCAATATTTACATCTTCTTGGGTTAATGCTTGAACTTGTGCTGATGCTTTGAGATACTTTGCCAGGTTTCGCGCTTCCGTAGTCGCTTGCTTGATGGTATCCAAATCAGGATTAGCGCCAATTTCCTTTTGTAATGGAGCTTGATGCACTTGGGGTAGTTTTTCCATTTCCCGCACCAAAGGGGCAATCACACGGGGAGGAAGGGAGTTATCAGCAGCCTTTTCCTTAACTTCCTCCGGCAATAAATCGCTTGTCATTGCTGTCCATTCTTCAGTCAGATTTTTGACTTCGCGACGGGTAATTTTATCACCTTTTTGTGCAGCTTCACTCACCATTTGTTGCACTTCCGGAGAAGCTTTAGCAGTTTCCACAAAAGCACGTTTGCTAAAATTTTTGATACTGCTAGGTTCGAGTTTGCCATCCGCAAGCAGCGTATCAGCACTATTAGCCAATTGAATCCAAGTATAAGCTTGAGTCTTACTGATTTCCCGTTCCTTCAGCCAATAGAGAAAACCCGTACCCCTGCCATCACCACCAATTTTTTCGCGATCGCGCACCGCACGCAAGATTCTACCCCGCCAAATATCGGTTTGCAAATCAAAGCGATCGCACACCTGCCAAGCAACATCTACTTGTTCTTGAAATTCTGACTCCGGTATCCCTTCGTCTTCAGGATCGGGAAGATCAAAGTTAAAGTCTGCTGGCTGTTGTAGGGCATCTGCCAGGTCGTTCATCGATTCAGTATATTCCACGATTTGCAGATAAATTAGGTTATGCGCGAGGCTTATTATCCCACAATTTGACCAGTGTTACTCGTAGAGACGCAAATCTTGCCACCGGGCAAACTTTGCCACAGGGATGCATCCCCGTGGCAAGATTTGCGGAGTATCCCCCGAACTTGCCTCAACGGGGGGAACCCCCGCACGGCAGTTCTCTTCGTGGCAAAGTTTGCGCGATACATCGCGTCTCTCCATATATATTATTATTATTTTATTTCATTCAAATTCCTTATGGATTCAATACCATAGTCAAATCTAGAACAAAACCGGGTAAAACTTCCTCACCAGAAAGCAGAGGAGGATTATCAAAAGAGAAATTCAAAACCTCCACATCTTGCCCCGATCGATAAATTTCCACTAAAGGAGTTTGCGGATCGATTAACCAACCTAAACTCGCACCATTTTCTTGATACTCACGCATTTTGGCGCGTAATTTCTCCAAAGAATCGGTTTCTGACCGCAGTTCAATCACAAAATCTGGACACATAGGAGGAAAACGTCGTTGTTCATCCTTTGTTAATGCTTGCCAACGTTCTAATTTCACCCAAGCAGCATCGGGACAACGATAAGCACCACTAGGTAATTTAAACTCAGTGGAAGAGTCAAAAACTTTCCCTAACCTGGTTTGACGGTTCCATAAACCGAGTTCTGTGTTAATGTCTGAATTTCTAATTCCACTTTCTCCACCTGTTGGGGTGATAATTAGTAATTCTCCAGTTTGGGTAAGTTCTAATATCCAAGGTTCGTTAGCGATGCAGAGTTGATAAAACTGCTCGTCTGTTAAACCTACAGATGGAGGTAAGTTTAAAGTCAGGGTTTCCATGATGATTTCTTACCTAAAGATTAATTCTATTATCAAACGGTTTATCAAACAGTGCGATCGCTTGTCGTAACGCAGCAATTTTAGAGTATTTTCGCGAGCGCAGAAAAATTACCGTAGGGGGTGGGGTTTCCCCGCCCTCCCTCACGAATGATACGATTAATCAACGTGCGATCGCGATATTTTATTTTTTATAAGTTCCTCTGATATACCGAGATTCAGGGTTTTGCCGTTTCTTGAGAAACCCGGTTTCTGGGGATATTTGCGTTATATCGAAGAAAATATTGTTGTTACGAAAACTGAAACTGGGTTTACTTGTTCTTTGCTTTAGCTTTAAAGTAACCAATAGCAATTAAGTATATTTTCTGAGTAGAAAAATATATTCTTTATCTGAGTACCGTAGAAATACGGTCTAGTTCCCATGCAAACTAATGATTAGTTGAGGCTAAAAAATGACACGGTGCAAGAGAAACAGGGAAATTTTCGCTTATTTTCTACCAAATTTCATCCGTTATGGTTTTATTGGTTTGCTGAGTGTGGTTTTATTGTCGGAATCGGTGGGGGCAAGGGGAACTTTAGCACAGTTGCAAATAGCACAGCAACCAGCGACGACGCAGCCAAATGCCACCCGTGCAGAAGCAGAGGAATTAATGCAAGAAGGAATGCAATTATATCGGCAAGGAACCGCAGAATCACTGGTTGCAGCGAGGAATAAATGGGAACAAGCGCTAGTTTTGTGGCAAAAATTAGATGATAAGAAAAAGCAAGCTACAACCCTGAATAATATCGGTCGTGTCTACTCAGATTTAGGAGACAAACAGCAAGCACTCAAGTTTTATAACCAATCCCTGCCTTTATCAATTGAAGTGGGGAATAAATCTGGGCAAGCTACAACCCTGAATAATATTGGTTTTGTCTACGATGATTTAGGAGACAAACAACAAGCACTCAAATTTTATAACCAATCCCTGCCTTTAGCGATAGAAGTGGGGGATAAATCTGGACAAGCAAGAACCCTGGTGAATTTAGCTGACTTGGAACGCAAACAAGGTAATTTGGAAGCATCGCGGAAACAGATCGAAAGCGCGATCGCAATCGTCGAACAATTACGCAACACCTACACTGACAAAGACCTAAAAGCTACCTACTTCGCCACAGTCCAAGATTACTACAAATACTACATCGACTTGTTAATGGAACTGGACAAGAAAAATCCAGGTAAAAACTACGATGCACTGGCATTAAATATCAGCGAAAAATCTCGCGCTAGGGTGCTTTTAGAACTACTTACCGAAAGTAACGCCAAAATTCGCAAAGGTGCAAACCCGGAATTATTAGCACAAGAAAGCGATTTATTACAAAAAATTGATGCTAGAGAAGCACTATTACAAAAGCAGAAATCGGGGAATCAAAAGGACGCAATTGTTGCCGAATCCATCAAAAAACTCGAAACTGACCTGGAAAATCTTCGCAACCAATACAAACAACTCCAAACCACCATCCGTCAAAGCAATCCCAAATACGCGAGTTTAAAATATCCTCAACCCCTGAATTTACAGCAAATTCAACAACAACTCGACAAAGACACAATATTGCTGCAATATTCCATCGGAGAAGAACGCAGTTATCTCTGGGCAGTAACTCCCAATTCCCTAAATACCTACGAACTTCCAGGGAAGAAAGTTATAGATTTAGAAGCACAAAAATTTAGAACGGGTATATCAAGTTCTAACGAAATACCACCGGAGGTAATGCAATCTGCGAATAAGTTTAGTAAAATCCTCCTTGCACCAGTTGCGGACAAAATCAAAGGGAAACGTTTGCTAATTGTTGCCGATGGTGCATTGCAAACCATCCCCTTTGCCGCATTACCTGACCCCGACTCTAATGCCCACCTAAATACTATAAGGGCGAACGACAATATTGTAAGGGCGAACGACAATATTGTAAGGGCGAACGGCCGTTCGCCCCTACGGATAAACGGCATCAAAACAAAAAATCGAGATTTCTATTCTCAAAAAGATTCCAAATATCAACCCTTGATGGTGAACCATGAAATAGTCAACCTACCATCAGCATCAAGCATTGCAATCCAACGTCAGGAACTCGCAAACCGCAAACCCGCACCAAAACAAATCGCTATCCTTGCCGATCCTGTATATAGTGCCACCGATACCAGAGTTACAGGTAAACCAGAAAATACCCAACTCGCACCGGAAATACAAATTGAACGCTCTGCTTTGGAACGTTCTGCCAAAAATCTCCAACGTGATGGTTTTGAAAGACTTCCGAATACGGCAATCGAAGCGAAAACTATCTTAAATCTTGTCAATTCATCCACTAATTTGGAAGCATTCAACTTTGACGCAAACTTCACCTGGGCAACCAATCCCGCACTCAACCAATTCCGCATTCTGCATTTTGCTACCCACGGTTTTGCAGACACCAAAAATCCTGAAAATTCGGGTATTGTCCTCTCCCAAGTTGACAAACAAGGTAAACCGATACGGGGTTTCCTGCGATTGGGTGACTTGTTCAACCAAGATTATCCAGCCGAATTAATTGTGTTGAGCGCTTGTCAAACTGGACTGGGTGAGGAAGTCAACGGTGAAGGATTGGTGGGGTTGACACGCGGCTTAATGTATGCTGGTGCAGCAAGGGTTGCAGTCTCGCTGTGGAATGTCAACGATGAGGGGACATCAGTATTGATGCGGGAATTTTACACCGAGATGATACGGAATAATAAAACCCCAGCTGCGGCAATGCGGGCAGCACAAATCAAGTTATCACAAAATCCCAAATGGCAAAATCCTTATTACTGGGCAGCTTTCACCGTCTCTGGTGAATGGCGATAATTTTACCAAATCAAGTAAACCAACAAAAAAATATCATGAAAAAAACAACTTTCGCATTCTCCATCACAGCAACATTAAGTGTTGTTGCACTCACCACATTCCTCAAAGCCAACGCGCAGACACCATCACCAAGCGCGATCGCACCAAAGTTTATCAGTTTCAAGGATGCGAAAAACTTCAAAATCAAAGGTAACGGCAATCCCTTCCAACCCAGCAATTTACAGCAAGTAACTAAACCAGATAAACCCGACGATAAGGAATTCAAAAATCGCGCTGTGATTGGTTGGGACGATCGCACACCAATGTTAAGCAGACAATATCCTTGGAGTGCGATCGGACGAGTTCAGGGAATCACTACCGAAAATAAAGAATATCATTGCACGGGTACGCTAATTGCGGAAGATGTGGTGTTAACTAATGCACATTGCGTTATTAATCCGGAAACGCGAAAATTAAGCCAAAGAATAGCTTTTTCACCTAATGTGATCAACGGCAAAGTTGCGAATCAAGCTGATGTTGCCGAAGTTGTAAACGTAGTTTATGGAACTGATTTCGGTGGTAGTGCATTAGAAAATCAAACTAATGATTGGGCAATTTTGAAACTCGATAAACCCATTGGTTTAAAGTACGGTTATTTAGGCTGGAAATCTTTGTCTGATGCGACTTTAACTAGAAATCAAAAAGCTTATATTTTCGTTGGTTATTCTGGTGATTTCCCTAATCCAAATAATCAAAAATACCAATTTTTTACCGCAGGAGCAGGATTTACGGCAAGCGCTCAAGCTGGTTGTAGCATTACACAGGCACAAAGTAATGTCCTATTCCATGACTGCGATACTACAGGTGGTTCTTCTGGTGGAGCAATTATTGGTGTAATTGATAATAAACCCTATATTGTCGGGTTGAATAATGCGGAAAGAAGAGATGGTAGTACTAACTTGGGATTAAAGATTGATTTCTTGGATAAATTGGCAGGAAATTAAAAAATTAAAACCTTTGTAGTGCAAAGAGAAGCACGTTGCGGAGAGAGCTTGCTGGGAGATTTATTCTTCCAGTAAAGTACCCTATGGGAACGCGATCGCAAACGGGTAAAACTGGGTTTATGTCATGCTCCGCAATGATTTTGGTTTTTATCATATCGAATTGGATACAGATAAAAGTCTCAAGCGCGAAATAACTGCGGCTGCACTAGTTTATCGTCAAATAGCCGAACAACATACTGTTCAATATCGCGTTTTTATTCGTAGGGGCAAACGGCTGTTTGCCCTATATATTTTATATTTTATATTTTATATTTAATGATTACTTAAATTGATTGTCGCTATGGTCATAAAAATTAAGATTGGGTCAACAGCCGTTGACCCCTACAATAAAACAATGAAATAATGATTAATATTATATTCACAATTTATTTATGCGAACAATTAAGATTGGGTCAACAGATGTTAACCCCTACAATAAAACAATGAAATAATATCACCATATTCATCTGAATTAATGCAATTCTGTACCATCTTTACGCAGTAAATTTTTAACTATTTCGACTTTAAAAATACTCATATAATTTTAGATTTTGCGTACTCTTCCGGAGAAGTAAGCTAAAAAGTTAACGGATTTTGGATACGATCGCGACACCATCACAAGAAACAAAGCAGTATAACGTATCGAAAATCTGTACTTTCGCGTTACATCCCTTTTTAATCGCGATCGCACAACATACTACACCTGTAATACAAAATTAGTATTTTGTCAATTACGTATAATTTGTTATCTAAAAATACTTAGTTAGTTGTGATTTTGTTTTGGGAAGGTTATGTCAAAGAATTTAAAGAAATTAATACTGATTTGATAAAGTACTTTTTTATTTTGGGAATACTGAGAAAAGGTGGAATTTATCATACAGCAATTTAACTTCACAAAAAATTATGAAAATCAATTCAATATCATTTGCCATTTTTACTAGTATTGCCCTATTTACGGGGGTTGCCAACGTCAAAGCCGAAGAAACACCCCAAGCAACAATTAACCAAAGCAGCGCAGTTGCATTATTGAACCAAGCGACGAAAAAAGCTGATGGGGGGGATTTGAAAGGTGCGATCGCAATTTTCAATCAAACAATCAAGCTCAACCCTCGCTATTCGTTAGCGTACTACAACCGAGCCATCACTTACGAAGAGTTAGGTGATCGAAAAATAGCACTGAATGACTATAATAAAGCGATTCAAATCAACCAAAACTGGGGAAAGGGTACAATCACTAGCGCTTATATCAATCGAGGCAAGCTACACTACGAGATGGGAAATTCTCAAGGTGCGATCGCGGATTTTAATCAAGCACTAAAGTTAAAGGCTGAAGAATCGGATATCTTTTATAATCGGGGTTTAGCATATTACAAGTTAGGTAATAAAAAAGCCGCATTTAGCGACTACAGCAAAGCTATTCAAATTAATAAATGGCAAGATAAAGGTGGATATGCAGCTTTTTTGAATCGGGGAGTTGTCCGACTCGATATGGGAGATAGCAAGGGAGCTTTATCAGATTACACGAGAGCGATCGGCTTGAAATCAGACTATGCACTAGCTTACAAAAATCGTGGACTTTTGTATTTAGATACAGGAAATCAACCCCTTGCTATTAAGGATTTGCAGAAAGCTAGCGAACTTTATAAAAAACAGAAAAATCCAGCTAAACAGCAGGAAATTGCCCAAATATTACGTGAAGTCAAGCAAAGGTAGTCAAAGTGATAATTCGTCAAACGATTTTGGATTAATTCGACGGATCGATTCGGGGGCATTTACCATCAAGGAATTATTGGTAATTGGAATTAACTTCCAACTCCCAACTCCCAACTCCTCGCTTATTCCTATGGCAAAATCAACAGGTTATTCATTACTCCTTGTGGTAAAACACACATTGGTTCGATTGCCCTTGTTGTTGATGTTGATGTAGTAGTACTTTGGTATACTTCAGTTCGCATATTGCCGTTACCTTTAATGACTCTGTGTTGAGTCACTTTCGTGTTTCCTGAATTAGGTTTGACGGTAACTGGTGCGGTTACGCATGTAGTCGTATTTCTAACGGGTATTGTCTGCACAACTACATCATTACTACCCGCGAATGCTGCTGTGGGAAGGGTCAAAACCACAGCTAACATCCCGAAAATAAAGCTTTTATTCAACATTTCTCTCTTTCCTCGCTATTTGGTTTTGTTTGGCTGATTTGCACCCTAGTAGGTCAACTAAATTTCTATTCGAGAATCGGGTTATGGCTTACTTTATATACTAACAATATTGCACCAAATATATTTAACCTAAAATCTTAAGTTTTGAGTTCATCGCAATAGAGTTAAACTACCAAGATGCCCAAAAAGAGGTAAATAAGGGGAATGAGGATTAATTGAGTTTGCTTGCGGACTAGTAATTGAAATCATAATTGAGTCAAAATATTTCCGACACTTAGTATAAACTCGAAAAAGTGCGAACTCACAACTTGCTACCTAACTCTGATAAACTAAAAACCCATTAATCACATCCATCAAAGCTTGTGGTTCATCAGCCCTAATTAAATGACCGCTATTTTCAAAAATCCTCAAATCCGCTTTAGGGATACACCTAGCAATTTCTTCCGAAAATTCCGGGGCACAAATCCAATCATGTCTACCACCAATGACTAAAGTTGGTGCGGTAATTTTGTGTAATTGCCCAAGCACATCATAGGTTTTTAAAAATCCACCAAAAGCAATATTAATAGCATCAACAGAAAGAATTTTATTGTCCCAAACCTGCACAGAAGTATTCGGATTGTATTTGTGGGAATACATAGGAGCCATTATTTTAAAATAATCCCGCAATTGCTCCTCATTCGCAAAATTTCCATCCCAAAGGTATTGAGTAATCTGTTTTTGTTCCTCGCTTCCCCGTTCTGCCAAAATTTGCTTTGCCCGTTCCAGAAAGCGATAACTACCACTACTGGCAATCACAATTAAATGGGAGACATACTGCGGATAGCGTACCGCATAGGATAAAGCCACCATCCCACCATAAGAAGTTCCCAGAACAACAATTTTATCCAAACCAAGATACTGTCGCAAAGCCTCCATATCCTCGACATTATTATCCAGGGTGTAATTCTCCTTGCGATCGCGTGCTGACCTTCCCTGACCGCGATGGTCAAAATATACTAGTTGAAGTCTACGTGTCAAAGCGGAAAATGTTGGTTTATAGCCAGTATGGTCGGCACCGGGACCACCATGAATTAAAAATGCTACAGGTTTGGTGTAAGTTTGATGATTTTCTATTACCAAACCACAACCTTCGACATCAAAGAAAATTTCTGTATCGCGAATTTTTGCCAGCATTTTCATCCAAAAATTAAGTTAATAAATAATCAAACAACAATGAACCGCCATAGACACGGAGTGGCTTCCGAAGGTAGAACGCCAAGACACAGAGGGAAGAAAGAAGAAAAAGATGATAATTTAAGTGCAAGGGCAGGAACCATGCCAACACAAATGATTTAGGATTGGTATAGTCAAGCAATCCAAAAGGCGTATATTAAAGTTGTTTTACTTTTGACTGCTGTATCTGAAAAATAATTTTAAAATTTCAAAATTTCCCCATTCGATTCCATTGGTGTTGGTTCAACTTCCCAAACTAAACCTTCTCCCTGAGTCAGTGCAACCTCAATAAACAAATTCTCTACTGCTGTTATGGCAACATCTTCATTATTTTCAAAAGCTTGTAAATCTTCCGTCAGCAAACGTAATTTAAACCCACCAGGAATTAATTGACTCGAAACCGCATTTCGCAACTCAATTCGCCAAATATACGCTGTACTATTAACTTTAGGTGACACGCGCAATTCATACTTTCCACCATCAATTGTTAATTCCCGCACCAATGCTGTAACCTTTTCCCCTAACTCCGAACTTCTTGCCCCGACAAAACTGGGTTGAAGTTCCATTTGTCCCCAGCCAAGATTTGCCGCTAAATCAGATACACCATGCTGCATCCAATCGAGTACGGAAAACTGTGTGGGCATTCCTTGACGCTTTTGATATAGCTTTTGTCTGCGATCGCTACTTTCGAGCAATGCACCCCAAGTTGCAAATGGTATCGCCATTCGGGGGATAAAAATTTCGGGATTACCGAGTCTTTGGAGAAGGTTTTCTGCTTGTGTTGGGGGTAATGCTGGTAATGGGTCAATTTCGGCACGGATGACTTCATCTGGACAAAGCTGACGGGCAATCCATAAGAGGTTGATGTCGGAAAATACCTCTTCTTGGCTGAGGGAATAAGCGCGATCGCTTGAGTCGTATTGTGCTTTTGCCTTAATTTGAGCATGGGTTGTATATCCCCAAATTCGCAACCAACCATCTTCGGGTTCAACTTGAACGGCAATGTAGTATTCTGCTGCCCAAGTGGGAATATCTACCCATTCTTGGGGAATCCGCATTTCGCTTAAATCGATGGCTTCGCTGGGGATAATGACTATACGTCCTGCTTGGCAATTAATTGCTGTACCGTTGGTAATTTCCCAAAAACTTGCTAAGGATGCGTTGTTGGGAAATACATCAGCTTCGGGTGCATATTCTTCCCGCAACCAAGGCAATATAATATTCAAACTCAAACGATTGAGGTAGGCATTCCAACGGTTATTTGCGGTGGAAAATCTCTCGGTTTGCTGCCAAGCTTTGGTAGTTTCATCGGGTGCGATTTCTAACAAAACTTGCGCTGTTTCGGTGAAGGTTGAGGATGTGTTAAAAGTCATGATTACTACTCCTGCTGGTTGAGAGGACGGGTGTAAAAACTTTTTAACCACTCCTCCATGACGGTGCTGATATAATTGAGTACCGTCGAGTTTAGGGAAATATGCAAGGTGTCTCGACTCCAGTTTGCCAGCTTGATGAGTAAGCTTTCCCGTGCTTTTGTCAAACGTCGGGAAATCGTATATTGTTTGATTTCGAGTTGCTGGGCTATTTGTTGTTGTGTTAATCCTTCGGCATAGTAAAGTTGAAAAATTTGCTTTGCTTCGGAGTCGAGTTGGTCGATTGCTATTCTTAAGATATTACCCATATTCTGTAATTGTGTTTGTCGAGCATTTTGCTCTTCCTCAGCAATAAATTCTGAGAGTAGGGATTCTTGTTTGAGTCCAGGTAGATTATCTGCCAAATTATCGAGCAATTCTGCCGAACCTTCATCACCTCTGGGGACATTTAATGAGGTAAAACTGGGATATAAATAAGCACGGGCAGCTTTGGCAGCAGTAACCAACCATTTTTCCATTGTTTCCTTGCTCGATTCCCCACCAGGATTGGGTAAACTATGAAGTTGGGAATTGTACATTTTGGCGATCGCATCCCATGTTTCGCTGTCGGGTTTGGGAAGTTTGCGGGTTCCTGTGGGTTGTTGGGGTACGTATTTAGCTTGAAAGCATTTCCAAGCCAAAACATAACAGGCAATTTCTGTTTCCCGCAAACCCGCATTTTCCAATGACTCGACTAATCGTTTTTGTGTCAACTTCCGTAATAGTCGCCAATTGGTACATATATCAATTTCTTTCTGCTGACGCAACATTTCTTTGAGTTCGCTGCTAAAAATAGCGCTAGCATAGCTACTCAAACTAAATCCAACTTCTGGTTTAAATCCTTTTAAAACTTTATCAACCCGTGCGATCGCCATTTGAAAGCAATCCGACAAGGTATATTGTGTCGTGGAAATACTAGTTATGGTTTTCTGTGCTGCCCAATAACAGGATTCTTGCAAGAAAGCTGATAAATGCCCTTTTGCTAAACTTTCTGGTTGATGAGTCCACAGTTTGTACCAGTAAATCACCCAATAATGGTGTGAAGGTTCAGCTTGGGTCAAACTACCTTGAGAGTTTCTAATATTTCGCCGCAGTCTTGCATCCGTAGCCCAACCATTCACCCTATCTGCCTCAAATTGCAGGAAGCTCGAAAATAATTCTATAATTTCTTGGCGCGATCGCATAATTTAAGTTCCCGAAGAATGCATATTTGAGAAAATTACATCGTCATAGAATTCACGGGTCTAAAACCCTCAATCTACTGTAAAACTCTCTTTTTGACTTTAAATAAACTTCTTGGTTTCAGTTCCCCTAGTCACCCTACGGGAAGACTGCACCTACAATTATGGAACAAATCTAAAATCGTAAATCTAAAATCCGATTAAAGTCCGCTTTCAACAGATTTACAACAAGGATGATATTTCATGAGAATAAAATTAATTCTCGCTTTGTTTTACAAAAGTTTACTATCTGAATATATACAACTTTAGGGGAGGAAGATAACGCGATTGTAAGAAAAAGTAAGTTTATTGTTTGGGAAACAGTGGTATTACTTGGAGTAAATATCCATCTGTAATAATATCCACTCAAAAACATCATCACTCGACTGCTGTCGGGTACTGGAAGTCGATTAAAATTTTCACACATAATTTTCGGCAATGCTCGCATAATTTCTGGAATAAACCCAGACTGTTTTATTGGGGGGGTTAATAAATGCGATCGCAATCCACTTTCAATTATCTGCTTTTTGTAGAGTATATACCTTTGGAAAGCAAACTCCATAACTTTTATACATTGACTGGAGTGAAACCAAGTTATATCGTCAAAATATCAACCTGAATCGAATGCAAAGAGGAAATTACGCAACTCTGTTAATTTCTTTCAACCCTAGTGTTACAGTTAATCGTTGCGGCATGTAGACAGCTGCTTGCAGAGTGGCAATCAAAGATTATTTACATACCCTGGGTTAGTGATTGACCTAAGTCTAATACGAAATAACTATAGATTAATTACTGGCTAATTATTAAAATTATTTATAGGATTGGGTAATAAATATGTCTCCTCTTGGTGTTGGTAACAGCCACTCAACAAACACACTTCAAACTGGGGAAGCCAAACTTTGGGTTTTGCTGGTGGGGATAAACCAATATGAAGATGGGGGATTACCTTCATTACGCTATCCAGCAGTTGATTGTCAGGGTTTAGGAGAAGCACTCTTCAAAGCGACCCAAGGATTTCCCCAAAAAGAAGTAATCGTTCATCACGACTTTGCCGAAGTTAAACCCACAGCAAAAACAGTACGGCAAAGTTTACAAAGATGGTCTCGCAAACGCGATCGCAGGACACGATTCTGTTATATTTTTCTGGACATGGGATTTTGGAACCAAGTTCGCAGCAAGCAGTGCTGTGTATGACAGATACCCAAAAAATAACCTGATGGGTACAGGTATTCCCATGCAAGAACTATTACAAATGCTTGCGAATAGTTCGGCACACCAACAATTAGTTTGTCTAGATACCTGTCATAGTGGTGATATGGTGCTTGTGGGTGGAAATAATGCTGTATCTCGCGATGCTGAAAATTCCAGCTTCAACACCACATCGCAAATGCTGCAAGTTTTACGACAACGTGCAGCGCAAAGCAAGGGATTCTGTGCTTTATTATCCTGTGACCAAGGACAAAAATCTTGGGAATTTCCAGAATTAGGACATGGGGTGTTTACTTATTACCTGATGCGGGGACTTTTGGGGGAAGCAGCAGATTCGCAAGGGGTAATTGAAGCAGACGGATTATATAAATTTGTTTATCGTCAAACCTTACAATACATAGATAAACTCAACCAACAGCTACGATTGATTAATCAGCAAAAGCGCAGTCGAGGTGATGGAAAAATTCAGTTAGAATATCCCCTGCAAACACCAAAGCGTATTGTTGAAGGAGTTGGGGAATTAATTCTGGGATTTAAAGGAGATGGGGAAATATTTCGCCAACCACGTCACGGTTTAATTGTGGATGGTCTAGCACAGCAAAGTCAGACAATCCGTGATTTGAGTCGAGTTTTCCGAGGTGCAGGTGGATTTGAGTTAGAGTATTTTTCTCACAACCAGCAAAATATATCGGGAATTCGCAGTGCCATTCAAAGTAGCTTGCGAACAGTATCGAATCGAAAACAAACTCCCACCACACTACTTTATCTGCGGGGAGAAATCGAAGAAATCGAAGATGGGGAAGCATGGTTAATTTTGGGTGATGGATTACGCTTGAGTCGTTCCTGCTTGCGACAAGAATTGCGTCGTGCCAATAATGCAAAGCAAATAATCATCTTAGATTGTCCTGGTGCGACTACCTTAGAAACTTGGCTCGAAGATTTGAATATGGGAGTCGAACAACCCCAATGTATTATTGCATCAGCATCGACACCCGAACAACCAGATGCCTTTGCTGCTGCCATACTAGCAACACTAGCGATTTCCAATCCGCAGCAAGATTTACCCGTCGCTGCCTGGATAAATCAATTGCGATCGCGTTTGGAACCAAAGAACATTCACACTCACGTTTTCCTATCTGGTACGCGAGTCGTCATCGATATTTTACCGGGTAATATTAGCTCTATTTTTGCTTCCGAATCACAACAAGAGGAAAAGGAATTATCGAAAATAGTATCTTCAAAATTAGAAGAGGAAAAGGAACTATCAAAAATAGCATCTCCAAAATTAGAATTAGAACTCGAACAATCACAACCAAAAACACCAACCCCAGCAAAACTTGCCAACCTCCAAGGATTAGATGAAACAGCAATTAAATCGCTGTTTACACCTGGTTCCCCCCAATATTCCCAACTCGAACATCTATTAATTAGTTTAATGGGACCAATTGCTCCAACTCTAATTAGAAAAACTATTACTAAAATCCAAAATCCCCGCAAGCAGTTGGAAGAACTAGCAATTTATCTATTACCAGCACAACAAATTCAATTTGAAGCCAAAATAACCGAGATTATCCAGACATTGGTACTTCAAACCCAAGCAAAAAATTCTCCCCCAGCAGCAATCCCCCAACCCAAACCATTAGAACCAAGCTTTATCAAAAAATGCGATCGCGAATTAATTAATCTAATTGGACCAATTGGAAATTTTATTGTCAAGGAACTATATAAAAAGCATCCTTGTTTATCTCCATCTGAATTCGTCCAAAAGCTAGCTGCGGAGATACCTAACAAGCACATCGCTGGGGAATTTCTGCAAAAATTTATCAAGGAGGATTAAAACAATTCGCTTTTCCTCCCTCCACAATCAGCATCTCTAACTACCCAGATATAGTAAAAGCGGTTTGCAGCATCAAAAATATGCGATCGCAAAATTTTGATTATTTACATTACCCGTATAAAACAGCCCGTACCTCAACTAACAGGGGGATTTTGTGGTGTATCCTCCGTAGGTGCTTCTGCTGGAGGTGCTAATACAGCATCCGGAGCTATTTCTTCCACAGGAATATTTGGTCTATCTTCTAAATCAGCTTGTGCATTTTCGACTAACTCGGCAGATGGAGGATTAGGGGGAACAGGTTCGGCTGGTGTAATTTCAATTACTGTAGTTTTACCACTGGTAACATCAACTTCAGCCGTGTTTATCTGACTTGCATCCACAGAATCAGTAGACTTAGTATCAGTTGGAACATCTGCGGTAAGTGCTTCAATAATTTGTGTTGGGGAAGCAGTCGCAGAAGTTGTATCTTGAGGCTTCTTTTTGCTAATTGTTTGTTGTGCCTTGTTTTTTGCCCCAGAAAACAAACCACCAAGACGCTGAGGTAAAGATATTTTATTAACTTGCTGTTCGACAGTTGCTTTGACTTCCTCCGCACTGGGTACAGAGGTTTGCAGGACGCTGGGGGTCACTTGACGGCGCAAAATGAAAGTTTGCCAGCCAAACCAATATAACAGCGTTACGCTGGCGATATGACCCAGCAAAAGACCCCCACTAATGCGACGTGCAAATATCCATATTACCAATGCATAAAATAAGCCGACACCACTCCAAATAAAATCATTTTTGCGGTGAACCTCAGGGAAAAAGAAAGCCGCCATGTAAATCGCGACACTGCCAATGAAGACAGCCAAAGCTAGGATATATGCCAGCATTTTTGTTACTCCTCTTTAATATTAGGGATTGGGGAATTGGGGGATTGGGGATGGACTGGACTTGGGATCC
>JAAUPE010000027.1 GCA_012034595.1 Calothrix sp. CSU_2_0
GTCATGTCCATGCCAGTCCAATGGCCAAGTGCCAGCCAATGCCCAATGCCCAATGCCCAATGCCCATTATTAACTTATGCCAGAAATTATCCAGTTAGAATTTCCGCTAGATTTAGCTGTTGCTGTTGCATTAATAATTATTACCATTGGTTTGTCTGCTTGGGAAAAACTTGGACTAGAGTTTAACCTACTTGTTGCGACTGGGAGAACATTTCTCCAACTAGTGGTTTTGGGGTATGTGTTGGATTTCATTTTTGCGCTGAGTAATGCCATGAATAATGCTGTGGCAGTTTTGGCGATTTTAGCAATAATTTTGACAATTTCGGCAATTGTGACCCGAAATCGCATCAGTATAAAGATTCCCTTGGTTTTGCCGTTGGTTTGGGGTTCGCTGTTTGTCAGCACTGCTTTAGCTGTTTTGTATGTAAATTTTTTGATTATTCAACCTCAACCTTGGTTTGAAGCACGATATTTAATCCCTTTGGCTGGTTTAATTTTGGGTGGTGCAATGAATGCAGCTGCGATCGCAGGGGAACGTCTGGTAAAAACCATTGATTCGAGTCACTTGGAAATTGAGACACATTTGAGTTTAGGTGCAACACCACAGCAAGCGATCGCACAGTACCGTCGAGAAGCGATTCGTGCGGGGTTAATGCCTGCAATTAATCAAATGACACTTGTGGGGATGGTGACGCTGCCAGGAGTCTTTAGCGGGCAGTTGCTGGGTGGTGTCAAACCAGACGAAGCTGCATCCTATGAGATTGTAATTTTATTTGCGATCGCATTTGCAAATATTCTCACCACTGTTCTACTTACACGAGGTTTGTCACTGCAATTTTTTAATGCCAATGCACAGTTGAAGTAGAAGTTGCGAAAAAGCAAGATTAATATTAGCAAAATATAAATTTATCAAATTACACAAATATTTGTAATTCTTTATCTATCGCAATTCGTTAAACTCTTCCTCTGTAATACCCAATTGTTTGAGAATTTCCTGAAATAACCAGCTACCTATTTCAGCATTTCCATGAATAGGAATAGTGGTTGCACGTCCATCGGGATGCTTCCAACGTGCATGACTTCCCTTTTGTCGTGCTTTTTCACAACCAAGCGATCGCGCAACTCTTTCTAAATTCTTTGACTTTAGCTGGCATTTGCAATTACCAACTCAACATCTGCGGGTAAACAACGTCCTTTTTCTGCGTATTCTTCTTTTATCATCTCAAATACGTTAACAAGTTCAGCACGTGCTTCGTCTGGAGTTTTCCCCCATGCGTGACAACCCAGAATAGCAGGAATATAAGCAACAAATGTACCGTTATCGTCGGGACGAATGACGGTTGTGTAGTCTTCTAAGGACTTCATGAATTTGTAATTTTAGGGATATTTTTTAGTTTAAGCGCCAAAGGCATTATCCCGTATCAATTCCAAGACGTAAAAACTCAGGAAACTGTTTTTTTCCTTCACATGATGCTTAATGAAGGGGGGGTTATTTGGGGTTTTCGCGTGGGGTTAGAAGTTGGGTTAGGAACCCGACTTCTGCCACTTTCTCTAATTTATCTTGGGTATATGGGTAAATATTTGCTGTCCTTGAGCATCAAAAACTAGTACTGCTAAATTAGCATTATCACCAATAACTTCTAATGCTTTTTGTAAGCTTTCCAAGTGCTTTTTCACATCTTTAAAATTATTTTCCTGCCCTTGACTAACATTAGTGACATTACTTTCCAAGGTTTGCTCATATTCTGGGGTAATACGAACATTGATAAATCGATTATCAACGGTAAAATTACAAACTCGAACTGTTCCAATACAGGTTTTTTCCAAGTCTGAACTGGTTGTATCTGTACTCACCGTTGTCGATAAAGATTGGGATTTTGCTTGTGCTTCTTGGAGTGCAACCGAATATGCTTCTATAAGGGGAAGTGCTTGGCTGTAAAACGGACTTTCCGCAGGTACTTGGCGAATTGCAATTAATGCTTGTTGCCAATTATTTGTTGCCTGTTGCCATTGGTTTTGTTGTTGGTATTGTTCGGCAAGTTTAGCAGTTGTGACAGCTTGCGTGAAATTTTTCGTCGATTGTTCCAGTTTAGTAGCGCGATCGCGAATTGCTATCAGTTTTGGTCGGTATTCTGCTAACAATTTTTGCGCTTCGGGATAAGCTGGACTCGTTTGGGGAACACCAGTTAGGGCATTAATTACGATTTGCCAAGTCGCTTGTGCTTGTTGGAGTTCGGGGAATGTTTTCGCTGTGGATTCACGTTGCATGGCAGCTTTGGCTACTGCTTGGGAATCATTGATTTTTTGCTGCCATTTCCCCTGTGCGAGTAATTGGACATTAACCCTTTGTAAACCACTACGGTAAATCGACAATTTTGATTGGGCAAAACTGTATAATTTACTATCGGGACGAATAATTTCTAACGGTACGATCGCTTTTCTCCACAATTGCGATCGCGTCTGTAATTCCACAATATCAGTCGTGAAACTTCGCGATTTTTGAGTTGCGGTTGTACCTAATACCAAAGCTTGATTTATTTGCTGAATTTGTTGTGATTCATCAATTAAGTTTGCCCGAATTTGTTCGACTTCTGATTGATGTACTGACAAAGCAGGTATTTTTTGCAAAGATATTACAGAATTAGTAATTTCTTTTTCTAATTGTGCCAATTCTGCTTCAGATTTTAGATTACTAACTAGCTGTGGGAAATTACCTTGTAAGTCCTTTGCAATCTGTAGTTCTTTACAAGTCATTAACACACAAGGACTCATTAATAAGTAACCCACACCACCAAAAATAGCAGCAACAAATAAACCTGCAAATAATAAAACCGGATTAAATTTATTTTTCGTTTTCGCTGATTTATCTACTCGTAAATCGGGAGCTTTTCCTACAGATGCAAATGGTTCTTCTTCAACCGCAGTAATATTTAATAGCGAAGAGGAAGAATTGAACATTGCTGATGGTGGAATCTCAACTTTCTCAGCTTTGGGATGTACGTTACTAGCTCTCGATTGCGACTGAGCAGAAACCCCATGAATTACCAAATTCTGTTTAGCATAGGGTAGTTTTTCACCAGTTTGACGTAGGTATAGCTGCACCTTCTGCGCTTGATTTGCAGGCAAAGATTCCAGCGTTTTTACAAGTGATGCAAAAACTTGCTGTACCTCTGCCATAATACTTTTTGGATGCTGAGTTAGAATCATCAATTGGTCATTTTTGACAGCACACTTAACGACAAATAGTCCCCCAGTGGGAATGCTTGTACGCAAGTGTTGTTGCAGAATTTGCGCTAAAAACTCCAAGTCTTCGAGTTGCACAGCAGTTTTCATGCTTGCATATCCTGATGATGAACTATTTGTGTTTGTGGAATCGAATGACACAGTTTGACTAATCATAACGAAAGCAATTACAACCGCCAAATGTTCTAACACAATTTAATATTTTTCAGTAAAAGTAAAAATAGATTTTATAAATCACAAAATTTAGAAATCAGAACTCAGAAAAGATAGCAATTTTGTTTTTAAAATGGGAATAATAAGATATTTAAGATATTCCCGATTATCGGCAACTTCCAAATAAAAAGGTATCCAAAATTTAATAATGAAATAGATATCTCACTTTTGCAGTTTCCGGGAAGATATTTGCATTTGTAAACGGGCTTTGATGCAAGATTTTTACTTGTAACAAAAATAGCTGCAATATTTGCAGGTAAGGAATATTACTGATGCATAATTTCAATAATTATTATTCCGTTAACAAAAAATATCATACCTTCTAGTTCACTGTGTCAACTTAATTGGATAGAATTAAAGCACGGTACAAAACTTTTTATAACAAATCAAAGCCGAATAAAAGTATGAAAAGCTGCGAAAGCCATCTAGCTTAACGCCGTAGAACTTATGCTTGAAGTGGTGATGAAAGGTGCGTGGTATGGATTTACTAGAATATCAAGTAAAAGAATGGTTTGGGCAAATCGGCATTCCCATATTGCCCTCACAAAGAATAGATCATCCCACAGATTTAAAGCGGTTAAAAATTCCCTACCCCGTTGTATTGAAATCCCAAGTGCATAGCGGGGAAAGATTAAAAGCTGGTGGAGTCAGATTTGTCGAAACCACAATTGATGCGATCGCAGCTGCTCAAAATATCTTTAACTTACCTATCGGGGGTGATTTCCCCGAAGTTTTGCTAGCAGAAGCCAAATACGATATCGAACAAGAATTATATCTTGCGATCGTTCTCGATACCGCCGTTTGCCGTCCCATTCTTTTAGGCTGTCCAGAAGCTAATATCGACTGGGAATCGGTTGGGGAAAAAATGCAGCATGTGATCGTCGAACAAGACTTTTCACCGTTTTATGCTCGCAGACTGGCTTTAAAAATGGGGTTGCAGGGTGCTTTAATTCAAGCTGTCAGCAGTGTTATTGAAAAAATGTATGATTTATTTATCGAAAAAGACCTAGATTTAGTCGAAATTAACCCTTTAGGAATAAACTCTACCGGACAAGTAATGGCATTAAACGGTAGCGTCCGTGTCAACGAACGAGCCATCGCTAGACACCCCGACATTGCCCTAATGGCGACAAAAATGGTAAATCGCTACAACGGTAACGGTAGGAACCCTAATCTCAGCGATTGGGATGGAGTTGAACTAAACGGCAAAATCGGCATTTTAGGCAATGGTGCAGGTTCAGTATTAGCAACAATGGATTTAGTCTCGAATGCTGGAGGAAAGCCAGGAGTTTGTCTAAATTTACGTCATGCTTCCCCTATTGAAGCTTCCCCAACTACCTTTCGCAGTCGTCTGGAAAAAGCTTTATTGATTATGGCTGCCGACAAAACTATTCAAGTTATACTGATTAACTTGTTGGGCAGTATTCCTCAAGCATCCGAAGTTGCTGAAGTTATTATCGATTTTGTCAACCAACAAAAAAGCGAACCCCAACCCCTGACATCCCGTTCTAATGGCAGCAAAAACAAACGCGATACGTCTTCCTCTTATCGCAGCACTTTCCCTCGTCTAGTTGTGCGGTTAGCTGGTTCTGATTTTGATATTGCTAAAAAAGAATTAGCGGAATTAAAGTCCAATCGCGGTATTACCATAGAAGTGGTAGATAATTTAGATGAAGCAGTTAATCAAGCAGTTGGTTTTGTAAAAACAGCCGTATCTAAGAAGTAGTTAGGAGTTAGAAATTAAAAATGTAGAGACGCGATACATCGCGTCTAATTTAAATTCATCATCAATGAAAAGGTCAAAATTTAATTCCATATTACAGGAGGCAAATTGATTAAACGAATTGATTTTAAATGAGTTTATTATTTTTTAGCTGGTATATTTAAGATTTACAAAAATTGAATTACCATTCAGATATCTTAGATTTAACAATAGTGACAACTAAATAACCACGATACTTTCAGTAATTTCCAAGTGTCATTTTTACTCGATGGTCAAAACCACTGAGCAAATTATAATTACCGCATTTTTATGAATTTAACGCCAAGCAGCAAAGTTATCATCCAAGGCTTCAGTGAATTTATTTCATCAACGCACATCGAGCAGATGAAAGCATATGGTACAAACTTAATCGCTGGAGTCAACCCCGGATGCGGAGGGAAACAACTACATAACTTGACTGTATTTGATTTAGTCGAAGAAGCCATAACAGAACATGGAATAATTGACACCACAATTATTTGCGTACACCCCTATCAAGTTCTGGATGCAGCCTTAGAAGCGATCGCATCTAATATTCGTCAGATTATTATTATCTCTCCCGGCGTACCACCCTTGGATATGGTACAGCTGATTCGTAAAGCCGAAGCAACCGACACTATCGTCATTGGACCTAATAGCCCCGGCATCATTGTCCCTGGAAAAATCCTCTTGGGTACACAGCCAGGAGAATTTTATACACCTGGGAAAATAGGCATACTCAGTAGAAGTACCACATTAACTTATGAAATTGCCAGAGAATTAACCACAGCAGGTTTAGGGCAATCAATCAGTGTCAGCATTGGTAGCGATGCTATTGTTGGTTCATCGTTTATTCAATGGTTGCAAATCCTCGACGAAGACGAAAGCACCGAAGCCATAGTGCTTGTAGGACAACCAGGAGGAGGTAGCGAAGAAGCCGCAGCCAGGTATATTTCCGAAACCATAGACAAACCCGTAATCGGATACATTGCCGGAACCGAAGCACCGAGAGGAAAGTTTTGGCGACAAACCGGAACCCTAGCAGCTGTAATTGGACGCGATCGCGATTTTGGGTCAGCCAAAAATAAGTTGATTGCCTTTTCTGAGGCTAAAATTCCTGTTGCTGAAAGACCATCTTCAATTCCCGTTTTATTAAAAAAGGCGATTAAAAAATAAAGAATGGAAAATTTTTATAAATATTGACAAACATTGTAGGGGCTAACGGCTGTTAGCCCTCACAATATTCTGGGAAAACGAAAAATTGGGCGAATCATAAAATGGGGCGATCGTAATAATATTATGTGAATCATAAGTGGTTACGCAAAATTAAATATACAAGGGTTTCAATGTTTCGGAATGTTTAATTAATTTTGCACTACTACTTAATAGAATGGGCGAACAATCGTTCGCCCCTACAATGTAAATTATTATGGACAATTATTTGGCAGGGTTATTGCCCATCGATTTTGTTTTGCTTTCCCCTTCCTTCTGAATTTGCTTGGTCATGAAGTAAGTCAAAGCACCTAAGAGCAACACCTCACACACAAATATCATCACTATAATTGGGGTACTGGCATCTGCTAAACCAGCCCAAGGTACGATTGATATTAACCAAGGAATGGCATTTTTTTGTGGGGTTAAATTAATCATACCCAATATTATCGGTGGCAAAAACATGATTGCACCGACTGTACCAATTGCCCAGAAATAACGTTTGGAGGTTTTTAGAATTAGCATTCTCTGGGTGATAGTGGCATTAATCATCATAATGGTGAAGAACATGACGATACCAATAATGATTTTGAATCTGCCAGCATCATTAACCATCCAATCTAAAACAGTATTTTGACGAGCATTTAAGCTGGGAGCGAGGATAACCCAGATTGCACCGGGGATAAGCATGATTAGCAAATTCAGAGCGATCGCAACTAAAGAGGGACTCTTTTCACCCAGCAATAAATCGCCGAATAAGCCGTGTTTCCAACCTTTCCGACTCGATCCACCTTGATGACGATATCTTGCCCAATCTTGAATTGTTTGCCGTTGGGGTGACAGAATTATCATTAGCCCAAATAATAATGCCACATTAAAGACAAGGAAAACACCTAAGTTAGAAGTGATTTGATAATTGGGTTCGTAATATGAGGTTTTACCAAAATAATTAGGTGGGTAATAGTTATTACTTTTCTGGAGCGTAAAACCCCAGAGCAAGACTTGAATTCCAGCCACTAACCAATAACTTTGCGCTTTGCTAATAATAGCGGTATTCGGATTACGAAAACGGCGTTCTAATCCTTGCCAAATTGCATAAGTCCACAAGCCAAAGTTCGCCAAATGTGCGCTAACTATACCAATTAAAGTAGAACCAACAGGAATGTGGAAAAACTGTAAACTAGTAAATCCTGGCGATGAGGAACCGTAATATCCACGTCCAAATATGTTTGGAAACAGATGTTCGATTGCAAACATTGGGCTAAACATCATAAACCATGCAGCCCCATGATTCACTTGTAGACTTGATGATGACATCCCTAGTGTAAACATCAAGAAAACTAAAATTGCACCACTGCCCAGCCAAGGTTGAAATCCGCCTAAAAAGCGAGTACTTAAAGTGAATAGAAGTGCTGTACTAAAGAAGAAAATACAACTACCAACAAGGACAGTATAGAAACTAAAAATGTGACTAAATGCAATTCCAGCAGATTTTCCAGATACAACATGTAGAGGAATTGCTAAAGCTGTGAACCAATAAACTAAAATTGGTACACCTAACATTTTGCCAGTCAAAATACTCGCTTCTGATTGCGGACTAAGGCGAATAAAATTTAGTGTGTGACGATGTTCTTCTTGAGCAAGGTTGTTAATTAGTAAATAAGTCCCACCAACTAACAATGAAAATACAAAAATAACGCTGAGGGAAAGAAAGATATATTCCCAATGGTCTCTCCACCAACCTTGAAAATCTATTTGTTCTGTAGGGCAGAAAAATTTTCCACTGTACATCAAATCGTTAATTCTTTTTTGTTCATTTTGAGTTGCTTTTAATTGCTCTTTAGCAGCATTTAATTTTTCTAAATCAAAGTTGGCTTTGCTACTGTAATAGTAAACTTGTTTTTGAATCTTATCGACAACTTTGTATAAGTCTTGTATTTGCTTCTGGTAATCCTTTCCGAGCAAGCAATATTGAGCAGTTATGGAATATTTTTTTTCTGGATATTGCCCTAATTGAATCAAACATAAAACGACTTGACCAAGCAAAGATATACCAGCAGTCACCAAAATGGGAAATAATTTTAGACGACCTTTAATTTCTCGTATTAATTGTGGGTTCCAATCACCCACTTTATCAAAAAAGCTTCCCATCATTTACTTAAATCTCCAAAAGTGATAATTAATCAAAGAACAAGTATTTAGGCTAACAATCAATCATTTTCTTTTTTTTTCAACGCATATTTTTAAATCACCCCTTCAGGTGCTTAATAGTTCTTTAGTGGTCGAACTACCTGCTAATTTAATTTGATTCATTAATATTATATTTAACCAAACTAAAATCATTATTTCCCCCAAAAATGCGAAACAAATAATTGGAATATTGGCAGTAAATCCAGCCCAAGGGATAGTTGAAAATAACCAGGGTATAGGATTTGTAACAGGGTCAATATTTAGCTTAAATAGAATGACAGGTGGTAAAAAAATTACAGCAAAAATAGCACAAGTTGCTAGTGAAATAGGTTGAGAAAACTTTGCGATCGCGAACTGCTGATAAATAGTGGCATAAATCATCGTCAAGCTGATTAAAAAGCCTATTGCTAGCAGTGCTTTGAAAATACCAACTTCACCAGTAAGCCAACGAATGACCAAATTATTTTGAGTATTTAAAAGTGGTGCAATAATTAACCAAATAATAAATGGAGTTGTAATCAGTAATAGATTAATCCCAATTGCAAACTGAGATGGAGTTTTTTCCCCCAGTAATAAATCTCCATATATTGTACTTTGCCAACCTGGACGATGATTGCTGTCTAAATGTCTATAACGTGACCAATCTAGGATTGCTTGACGTGATGGTAACAAAGTCAGTGTTAACCCAAAAATTAATATGAAGTTAAACAAAAAGAATAAAGGTAAATTTTGCTGAATTTGATAATTGACATCATAATAATATTTACCTTCCACAGATGTATAGTTATCTGATTTTTGTAAAGTGAATCCCCATAACATTATTTGTGTTAAAGCCACAAATAGATAACTATAACTTTTGCTAAAAAAGGTTGCTGATTGATTACGAAAAAGTCGTTTTATTGCCTGCCAGATACTATAAGTCAAAAAAGCATAATTGGCTAAGTATATAGCAACTATACCAAAAGTATTCATCCCTACTGGAATGTAAAAGAATTGTAATCTTTCTAAATTTCCACAAGAGAAACAAGCATTTGGTATTTCCAAATTTACAGATTGGCTGAGATATTGAATTATTATGTTTGGGCTAAACATCAAGAACCAAGCAAATGCATGATTAAAAGGTATATCAGCAGTAGAAATGGAATATGAAAATGACAAAGGGAAAAAGACTAAGGCAGCACCGAGCCAAGCTGCAATACCTTGTGATTTTTTGGCTACATTTAGCGTCATCACACTCAATAAAATCGCAACACTAAAAACAAAGCTACAACAAGCAAAAAGAATTAGATACAAAGCTAAAATTTTCAAAAATGGAACACCTGAAAAAATCCCAGAAATCAGGTGAAAAGGAATTGCACTGGCAATAAATAAGTAAAGAAGAATTGGTACTCCCAGAATTTTACCAGTTAAGATACTGACTTCTGATTGAGGACTAAGACGGATAAAATTTAATGTTCCTCGATTTTCTTCTTTAGATATATCGCTGATTATTTGGAATGTTCCACAAACTAATAGTGAAAAAATAAAAATGGTATTGAGTGATTGAAATATTCTGTCCCAATGAGCTAGATATCTTATATATTCAACATTCCCAGCATCAGGTGAAATCTTTTCTACATTGCAAATGTAAACCAAAAATTGCATCAACAAAGACAAAGAAGTGATGAATATAATCGGGAATATTTTTAGACGACCTTTTACTTCCCGTATAAATTGCGGATTGCGATCGCCTATTTTTTCTAAAATACTCCCCATCATTTATTTAACTCCCTAAAAGATTATTAATAGAGATTGACTATTGGTTAATTTGTTTCAAAACAAAATGACTAACCAATCCAACACCCAAAATCTCAAATCCAAAATCTAAAATTGTTTGACTAAGCTTGTCAAAATCCAAAATTCAAAATCATTTAACTGAACTTGTCAAAATCCAAAATCCAAAATCTTTTAAGATGCTTGTTTGTGACCTAATTTGAGGAAAATCGTTTCCAAATCTTCCTGAGTACAATGGAAATTTGTGAGCGGAACCCCAGCATTTACCAAAGAACGTAACAATTCTGCACAATCTTCTTGATTACCGGAAAAATTCACCCTTAACTTATCTTTTGTGGACATTATTTCCCACTCATCCACCAACGGGTTATTTTTCAATTCCCCCAATAAATTATCGATATTTCCCAAAGTCGAAATCTCAATTTGCTGACGCGAAAGACGCTGATAAAGTTGCTGGAGCGAAGTACTTTCCACCAAACAACCAAGTTCCATAATTCCTACAGAAGTACAAAGTTCTGCCAAGTCACTGAGAACATGAGAGGAAATTATAATCGTCATTCCCGCTTCTTGTAGCACCTTGATGATTTCGCGGAACTGCATCCGAGCAATGGGATCGAGTCCAGAAACTGGTTCATCAAGTAGCAATACTATCGGTTCGTGAATAATAGTCCTTGCCAAACTCAAACGCTGTTTCATCCCTCGCGATAAGGTCGAAATCAAACTATTGCGTTTGTTACCCAATTGAATCAGTTCTAAAACTTCATGTAGCCTTTGAGTACGTCGAGGTTCGCGTAATTTATACAACCGCGCAAAATAATCGAGATAATCCCAAACAGTGAGTTCGTCGTATAACGGGTAATCATCAGGCAAGTATCCTAAACGACGTTTGAGAGTCGGATTGCTTTTATCCCGCAACAAGCGATCGCCATTTATAAAAATTTCCCCAACCGTAGGTTCCTCTGCTGCCGCTAACATCCGAATTAGCGTTGTTTTACCAGCACCATTCGGACCTATCAACCCGTAAACCTCACCTGCTTGTATCTCTAAATCAACATCGTTGACAGCTACGTGTCTGTCAAACTGCTTAATTAGTCCTGTAGTACGGATTGCAAATTCTTTTATCATAGCTGCACAGAAGCGCCATTTATTACAACTAACTTAGCCTCTATCTACAAGCCTTGTCAGCTACGTTTCGGAAAATGAGACAGTCTTTACACAAACTTGACATTAGTTACTCATGAACGTAGTTCAAAAAAAGTAATCAAAACAACGTTAATTTTGTCTATTTTGTGGGGAACTATAAAATCATAGGCTGAGAAATTTTCTGGTTATTCAAATTGTATGAATGTTGATTCAGGTATCAGGTTGCAGGTAATTGGGCAAACGGTTATTTTAGCTATCGAACATGGTGGAGAGTGGGGACAGCGCTTTTTAATGATTCTTCTTGGGGAGGAGATAAAAAAAAGATGGCAAAACATGCTGTTTGCGAATCTACAAATGCTTCGTTGCGAAAGAATATTAGTAGCAAAGTCTCAACTACCCCAGAAATATCATCTGAAGTTGCAATATCTCTTTACTCCCAAGTCAAACTCGCATCAACATTGTTTACTATTTATGAAATCGACACCATTCGAGCATCCTCACAATCGCTAGTATTAGCTGCTGTTGCCGGAATTAGCATTGCTGAACTAGCAAATAAATTAGAGATTAATCATACACAACAAAACATTCAAAAAGCTTTAGTGTCTGTTCCTAGCAAGAAAATAGCCGAGTTAAATAAAGTTTTAGGGGTGAAACTAATGTCACAGGTCAGCGATACAAAAATGAATCGATGCGGAGATTCCGTAAAAGCATTTATTCAAGCATATCGAAATCCAATACTAATTGGTTAAAACTAAAACCTTCTTAGATATTTTCGGAAAATCCTTAGAGATGTCGCGTTGATTTTTGTTACTAGTCTTTATGCTTAGTTGTAAAATATTTTTTATACGCAAAAATCTCAGTAATATAACTGAATATATTTAGTTGACTAGTTATGTTACACCAGTTAGTAAGAGTAGATGAGGATTATATAGATTATTTAGGTTGAAAAATTAATACCACAAATAACTATGTGATGAGAGCAATCAAGTTTCGCTCTGAATCTGGCATTAGCGTTGAGCAAAATTTTATTTGCGATCGCAATCCGCAATTTATCTATAGTCTTGCTTTTGCAGCCTTTTCCCAAATGGCACAACCATCTCAGAAAAAGTAATTTAGTAAACCAACAGCAAATTTAAAAGTAAAGATTTATGACAGAATCTCCGCGTGCATCAGCATCAAGCCCCAACCCAACAGTACCTCGTGGTATGCCGATGGCACCACCACCACCACCAACCGCAAATACACAACGACAAGCGACGCAAACTCTAGAAATGAGTTCGAGTCGGGCAGCGCACTCAAATACTCCAACTGTACCTGCTGCAGTGAGTTCTGCCTCCACACCAGCCCATCGTCCCGGTACAGCACCACCAATTCCGAGTGCAGCTGTTCCCAGGAGCGGTTCTCCAGGGTTGACAATGGCACATCTCATCAAAGAAGCTTTTGATAAAGGATTTTCGGATATTCACTTGGGTGTGGGTGAAGTTCCTCGCTTCCGCAACCGAGGGGAAATGGAGCTAACTCAATATCCGGAAGTGACCAAAGAAGTATTTATGTCTTGGTTGCGGGAAATTATTAGTGATGAAGAAATTCGTCGCTTTGAAGAATATCTAGAATTTGACGGTGCAACACAATACGATTTTGCACGGGTACGGATTAATGTTTTCGATTCGTTACGCGGTTATGCAATGGTATTGCGGTTGATTCCCCTGAAAATTTTGACCATTGACGAATTGCGTTTACCTCCTGTATTCCGTGATGTTTGCCATTACCACAAAGGTTTGATTTTAGTTACAGGTCCAACGGGTTCGGGTAAATCGACGACAATGGCGGCGATGGTTGATTATATGAACAAAGAAATGCCACGTCATATTATTACCATCGAAGACCCGGTTGAATTTGTACATCAAAGCAAAAAATCGCTGATTAAACAACGCGAAGTGGGTATGCACACCCGTAAATTCGATAATGCCCTCAAAGCTGCATTACGGGAAGACCCAGACGTGATTCTGGTGGGTGAAATGCGGGATAAGGAAACTGTGAATACCGCTCTCAAAGCCGCACAAACAGGTCACATGGTAATGGGAACTCTGCACACTAACAGTGCGGTAAAAACGATTGAGCGGATTTTGAATTTGTATTCTGCTGAAGAACAGGATGCGATGCGGGTTGCGGTTGCTGAGTCATTGGTTGCAGTAATTGCCCAAGGATTATGCCGGACAACCGATGGCAAACGGGCAGCATTCCACGATATTCTGATCAACACTGAGGCGGTTAAAGAGTGGGTTAAAGATGGTAAATACGACGAAATTACCGAATTGATGAAGCAAGCTAGTTTTGACGGCATGATTACTATGAACCAAGCATTACTTGCTCTTTATCAAGAAGGTCGTATTACTGAAGAAACTGCTTTGGAAATGTCTCCAACACCTAATGAAATGGCACAGTTCCTGAGAGGTCGAGTTTAGAGGAGTTAGGAGTTGGGAGTTAATAGTTAGGGGTTAATAGTTGGGAGTTAATAGCTAGAAATTGTTAGCCTCAAGCTATGCTTAGAGGAATAACTTGAAACACTTAGTTTTCAAGTCACAATTTCTAATCTCTAACTCCTAACTCCTAATTTTTAACTAATTTGACACAAGAATTGCTACCGCAGTTATTTAAAGGCATTGCCCTGTTTACACCTGGAGGAGATTTAGTTTACTGTATCGACCCCAGCAAACGAGGTCGGTGGCATTTGCATTTGTGTTCGACTTTGCAAGAGATTTTAGATTTGCCGGAACCACCGCACTTTTTAGTGCCTTGTTATACGGCAACTATTGACCATTGGTTAGACCCACGTACTAGGCAGATTAAAACATTTGCGGAAGCGCACCCAACTGTGCTGCGACATCAAGCTTTACTCAATGCAATTTTTGGTACTAATGATTTAGTTTGGCAAGCTTCACCGTGGAAAGAGGGAGTGTGCGATCGCATGGTTTTGTTGACCTACCGTTCGGCATTTCCCCAGCTTTGGGAAGACCACGACCTTATTGTTCGTACTGACCTTGCCGAACCCGATCCCAGGCTTTTAGCTCCAGTAATTTCCCCCAGTGATGAGCAACAAAATACGCAAGCTTACGTACTGCGTTTATTTGTTGCTGGACATAGCCCTAATACTCAACGTATATTACAAATTCTCCACGAATTGTTAGAAAAGTATTTAAGTCATCCCTATACACTCAAAGTAATTGATGTTTTAACTCATCCGGAATTAGCGGAAGCTAATCAAATTTCAGCGACACCAACTTTAGTTAAGGTTTATCCCCAACCAGTAAGACGTGTAATTGGGGATTTGGATAATGTGGACAGGATTTTACAGATGTTAGGAGCTAAAGTTTAATACCAATTCAAGAAATCATTGCAACACATAGACAATCTGTAAGGGTAAAGCGCATTGTGCTTTACCCTTACAAATCCATCTGTTACATTCTTTTTTCAAATTAGTTTAATTTTAATTCATCGCAAATTTGACGGACACGACAGCTGTGATATCTTTTTCAATTGATGAGGTATCGTAAATACCAGAATTACTTACTTCGGTAGAGTTGCGCGAGGTAATTTGGAATACTCCCGTTTGGGCGCTTTGCACTGCACCAACGCGATTGCCTGTACTGCCAGCAATTGCTTCTGCTCTTGCTTTTGCGTCTTTGGTCGCTTCTGCTACCATTTCCACACGTAGCTTTGCTAATTGTGTGTATAGATACTCTGGAGCTTCAGAAACTAAGGGAATTCCCTCATTAATTAAACCTGTGGACTGTTGGGATAATTTGGCAATGCGATCGATATCATTCGAGCGGATTTCAAAGCGCTGATTTAGTCTATAAGCAAGGGTTTTACCTGTTTCTCGTCCATTGACGACTTCGGGAATTGTTGAGGTATCGATTGAACTTAGAGCGATCGCATTTTCGGGAACTTGTTGGTCTTTGAGGTATCTTTGCACACGCTCGGTACGGGTTTTGAGTTCTTGATAAGCTGTTTGTGGTGTGGGTTGTTGGCTGGAGATTGACATTCTCCAGATGACGTAATCGGCACGAATGGGACGTTTTGCGGAACCTGTGACGCTGAGAGCATCATTTGGTCGTCGGAGGTTGCGGATTGCACCAGCGCTAATATAGGAGCTAGTAATTAGTGCGATCGCTAAGGCAGTTAATCCAGCGAATAATTGGGGGAAGCTTCGGGATGAAGATGTGTCTTGCATAAGTTGTATTTAATACTTAGTAAAGATAGGAAGTTTGTCCAAAACAAGTTTGTTTTGGATTTGTAGGTAATAATGCAACCCCAATCGATTAGTTCTACGAGACGGAATAGTAACTACCTTTCGTTGTCGAATGATTCCTGATTTGTTGAAATTAGTTTTGCAAAGTTAATTAACTCTTTATTTCTGTAAATTTATGATTGGAGAAAAGCCATGACAAAATTTATTCTTTATATAGCAACAAGTGTTGATGGGTATATTGCACGTTCTGACGGTAGTGTAGATTGGTTGCCATCACCTGAAGTGGATGGAGAGGATTATGGTTATGGCAAGTTTTACGATTCAATTGATGCTCTAGTCATGGGTTCTATCACTTATGAGCAGATTTTAGAATTTGGAGATTGGCAATATCCGGGAAAGCTTTCCTATGTTTTAACAAGTCGTAATTTATCGACAAAACGTCATGATATATTGTTTATTAAAGGTGGTATTGAAGAGGTTATTTTAGAAATGAATAAGAGGGATTATAAGCGAGTATGGTTAGTTGGTGGTGGTAATGTTTTATCATCTTTTATTAACAAAGGATTAGTGGATGAATATATTATCACGATTATTCCGATTATTCTCGGTTCGGGTATCTCTTTATTTCAGTCAGTATCCGAGTTAAAACTGAATTTTGCTGGTATAAAATCTTATGGTTCTGGTGCTGTGGAACTTCGCTATAAAAAAGATGATGCCAAAATTTGAAGATAAGTTAGAGAGTTTTCAAGCTGCGAGTCGTCAAGAATGGCGAAAATGGTTAGAGGAAAATCACGATAAATCTATTGGGATATGGTTAATTTATTACAAGGTAAAGAGTGGTAAACCAAGTGTGAAATATAGCGAAGCTGTAAAAGAGGCTTTATGTTTTGGTTGGATTGACAGTAAAGTTAAATCGCTAGATGAAGAATCTTATAAACAAATTTTTACACCTCGTAAACTAAAAAGTGTATGGTCAAAATTAAATAAACAGTATATAGAAGAACTTCTCGAACAAGGTTTGATGACTGAGTTCGGAATTGCCAAGATTGATGCAGCAAAAGAAAATGGTTCTTGGACGAGTTTAGATGCAATAGAAGCGTTGATAATTCCTACAGATTTAATGCAAGCTTTAGAGCTAAATGAAATTGCTAAAACTAATTTTCAAGCATTTAGCAATACAAGTAAAAAGAATATTCTTTTGTGGGTTAATAGTGCCAAGCGTGTGGAGACTAGGTTAAGGAGAATTGAGCAAACTATAATATCAGCAGCAAAAAATCAAAATCCATTGTCGCGATAAAAATTTATATATTTTTATAGTAAAAATACAGTAATAATGTATAAAAAGATTGAAAGTAGGTAGTTTTTACCTTTTGTTTTACTCTGAACCAAATGATTTCAAATTGTCCCAATCTACAATTTGTACTTCATCCTCATTCCGAAACATACGTTTTTTAAGATGAGGAAAATCTGCTATTTCTACTTTACAATTTTCACCACCCATTAAATAAACTAAATTTTCATCAAATGGGTTGCGAAGATGATGTGCTACTGATGGAGTCGAAAATCCCATAAAATCACCAGCACTAACTTCAAATTCTTCACCATCAATTTCTGCAATTCCTCGTCCAGAAAGAATGTAAATAAATTCCTCTTCTAATTGATGTGAATGATAAATAAAAGATTCTTTTCCGGGAGGAATATATGCTAAATTTATGCCGATGCGTTGTAAACCAACTGCTTGTCCTAAAAATACTCCTTTAATTTCTGAGTTTGGATTTAAAGGATGAGAAAAACTTTGTTCTTGCAATTGTTTAATTGCATCTGCGCGAATTAGGGGATGTGGTTTTTGCTTTTCACTCATTGGAGTAATTTTACTGATATTATTAAAAGTAATTTTTGGTTGAAGAATAGAATAATATGAATAGTTTCTCAGTTTTTATTTCTCTTTTTTGCCTTTTTTTTTCTTATTCTTTTTATGAAAACTGCTACCTATTTCTTCTAATGAGCCATTAATTAATCCATTAAAATCATATAACTGAAGACTTCCAACTAAGGAATGAGGATTTAATAACCTACAACTTTCGATTTGATTTGGAATGGTGCGTTACGCTGCGCTAACCCTAATTTTGATACTTTTGCACTTTATTTAATCCGCGTTCCTAAAGCAACCAAAACCACTTCTTTTTCATCACCTGGTTCAAATCTCAATTTTTGCGTTTTGACGTGATAATTCATATTTAATGCTTGAAAACAAGTTACCAAATCAACTGATGTATCGGGTAATTTTGTAGTTTCTGCACTTCCGTTACGAAATTCAATCTGGGGATGTGGTTCTGCTGCTTCTCGCATTGCTGCATTGGGTTCTACTGCAATTACATTTACACCTCTTTCAGCTAATAACCTCGAAGCAATTCCAGTTCCTGCACCAATATCTGCGACAATAAGTTGAGATGCTGGTGCTAATCCTTCCAGAGTAATATTAATAACTTCCGGTGGGTAAATTGGTCGATATTTTACATAGTCTTCGGCTCGATTGGAAAATCTATTTAGTGGGTCTAAAGTATATAATAGTGTAGCTTCAGTTTGATTGTCTAACATGATTTGTTAAATTTATTTGCGAAAAGGTATTTAAGCTTAAATTTACTCATTAAATACTTGTTCGGTAATAATGATAGTACGATGATTCACATATCCTGCTAATTTGTTTTGAATAATTATATGAAGCACTTTTTATTAACTTGGATTGGAACTGCGATCGCACTAATTATCACTGCTAGGGTTGTACCTGGTTTTTTCATTACAGGTTTTGTTGCGGCTCTGGTTGCTGCTATCGTGATTGGGTTAGTGAATGCGATCGTTCGTCCAATTTTAGGAATTTTAGCATTTCCTGTCACCTTAATCACTTTTGGTTTATTCTCATTTGTCCTGAATGCGATCGCATTAATGATTGCGAGTGCTTTAACTCCTGCTAGCTACGGTTTTAGAATTGATGGTTTTGGTGCAGCTTTTCTGGGTTCGATTGTATTATCTATTGTTTCCAGCATTATTAATTATTTTTTGCGGGTTATCGAATAGGGGCAAACCAGTATAGACGACCTATTGGGTCGTCTAATTCTCTAAATGTTTCCGTGTATAATTATTTTGTGATGTATTCTTTTTCTGGAATACTTACGGTAATTGCGCTAATGCAATTGCGATTGTCACCGTACCTTTGAGATTTGGATTTGAAGAACGAAATATTTGTTTGGAAACTAGGAGATTCTTGATTGCCTTTTCTGGCAAATTATCGAAGTTTGTGTCCGAAATATCCAAACTTGCACAAATTGCAGCAGCTTCTGCAACGCTAGTAGTTCCCACTTTGGCAGCGACAAGTTTAGAAGGATTGGGTACGCTGACATTTTCTAAAACCTCTGCTGGAAAAGTTTTTAAAGGTAAGTTACGAACTCGACAAAGTTCTAGTAAACCCACTTCATTCGCTTTACTATTAATCGTCGCAATTCCTGCGATCGCACTTTCAGATAAATCATGTTTTCGGAAAATTTCTTTAATTGCCAATTCAATTAATTCCCGCGAAGTTTCCCTTTTACAACCAATACCAACCCACATACATACATTATCTATTTCTTTCTATGCAAGATATTCTTCAATTTTTCTTGCCAAAAACGCGGACTATCTTCAGGACGATATATTGTATCAAACATCGAAATTAATAAAGGTAAACCACCAACTTTTGCACTCATTAATAAATGAATCGACAGCGCTAAAATTATGATAACCCAAGCAATTAAATGTATGTAATAAGCAAAATGATTTAATTCACCTTGTGGTAGCCAATTTTCATCTTGAAACTTACCAGAAATAACCGAAAATAATGCCGCTATAATCATGAAAGTATTAGCAATTCTTTGCAATGTATACCACCATATGGGTTTGCCAACATTACCAAGTTGCTGTAAGATATCTGCCTGTAGTAAACGGTTTCTACCTGCTTTCCAACAATAAATTAAAAATAATGGTAAGGCAATATAAGAGATAAAAAAGCCAAAAGTTCCGTGAATATCAATTAGACTGCGGTTTGTTCTCGTCAGAGATAACCCTCCAAATCGACCATCCCAACTGTCGTAAACTAAAAAACCTGTGATTGCCGCACCAATAATTAATAATGCATTAATTCCATGAAATAGACGTAGGAGAAGCGGTTGATATGGTTTAGAGCGGAGCATAAATGTATTTATGGTGATTAAATACAAAAATTTACAAAAAAGCTACAGATTAAGAATCACACTTAGGAATATGGATTTAATCAAATACAGAAGCTCATCCCCACTAAGTTATAAAGGACATGTCCCCCACTCCGTAAACAGAGAGGGGAATAAAAGGGGTGAGGTTATATATTAAATTTGTACTTATCCATATTCCTGACTTGGGTTATGCCGATATTACTATAATAGTTTATCAGATATTAAATACTTGATTTTCAGTAAAATTATTGGTTGGGTACGAGCAAATACAAGCGGTAATAGTCCCATTGAAATGAAAAGTTATGACTCGTTCTATTTAGCGCTTTAGAAATATTTGCTGGTACTAAATCGCTAATTATTAACTAATATTGAATTAGCGATTGAAAGCGTTCGTCTTGACGTATTGCGTCAAATTCAGAACATATTTGAATAATTTTTACATATTTATCAGGAGAAAGACTAATTGCTTGACGCAGACTTTCAACAGCGCGATCGCAATTATTTAATTTTGCATAACACCGAGCGCGACTATACCAGATAGCATCATCATTAGGAACTATTTCCACGGCTTGATTATAACAAGCAAGTGCATTTTCATAGTTGTCCAATTTTTCCCAGGCGACACCTTGATGCAACCAAGCTTTATAATATTGTGGCTGAATCTCTAAAGCCCGCTCGAAACTGAGAATCGCTTTTTTGTAACGTCCCCATTCGCTGTAATTAACACCTTGATGATACCAAGCTAGGAGGTTTCGCGGATTGAATTCGATTGCGCGATCGTAACTATTGAGAGCATCTTCATATTGACCCAATTGTTTCAGCGCATTTCCTCGGTTATACCATGCCCAATAAGCATCTGGTTGTAACTTTAAAGTTCGCTCAAAGCTCTTAATCGCTTTATCGTGTTGTCCTAAATCGCATAGAGTTAAACCACGATTATGCCAAGCGGTAGGAGCATTAGGATTAAACTCGATCGCACGCTCAAAACTATTAAGTGCTTCTTGATAACGCTCTAATTTACCAAGGGCTATAGCTCGATTGTGCCAAACCCAACAATCATCTGGCTTTAACAATAACATTTTGTCAAAACAAGCGATCGCTAAGGAGTGTTTTCCTAAAGAACCCAACGCATAACCCTTTTGAAATATTGCTTCTGGGTATTCTGGCTTGCATTGTAGCGCTTTATCAAAACTTGCGATCGCGGCTTCGTATTTTTCTACTTTATTACGACGCAATCCTTGCTGAAAGAAAAATTCTGCCTCTAGATTCAGAGTAAGCTTAAAGGAATTTGGCATCATACCTTGGGATGATTTTTCAACTCACGTTCCCAAAACAATACCATGACTTTATCGCCAAATTTCCAATTAATTATGAAAAGATTGGTAATATTTATTGGAGCTATACTGTTGACATGGAAACCTTTACCCGCTACCACTTCATCTCAAAAAGCCATCTCTGGAGCATCTACTTTCCCACAAACAAAAGTAGCATTAATCATTTTTGAATAAATCGCTCAAATCAACAAAATTAAACTCATAAACTTGATTTACTTGACTATTGCACCAGTTTTCATCTATTTAATCTAAATTTAGGCTGTTTAAGGCAGTTTACAGCTAGATAAAGTACAAAGTTAAAAGCTCAAACCTTTGTGGTGCGGATATAACTTGACCTTACAACCATATTTCACGAAGTTAGTGTCAGAAAAATAGTCTACAAATTTGTTAATTTTTGTCAAAATGTTATTGAAGAACATTTATCGAGCAAATACTTACTCATGGCAAAAGCGACTTGGAACGGTGCAGTCTTAGCTGAAAGCAATAATACAGTAGTAGTTGAAGGCAATCATTACTTCCCATCTGACGCAATTAACAAAGAATATTTCCAAAACAGCGAAACCCACACCACTTGCCCCTGGAAAGGTGTCGCGAGCTATTACAGTATTGCAGTAGACGGGCAAGTAAACAAAGATGCAGCTTGGTACTACCCCAGCACCAAAGAAAAAGCCAAACAAATTGAAGGTTATGTAGCTTTTTGGAAAGGAGTTAAAGTCGAAGCTTAGGAATTAATTGCAGTTAGGAGTAATAAGTTAAGAGTACTCCAATTGACATACTCCTTGCACTTTTAGCGAGGAGTATGTTAAAGCACATCTGAATTAATCAGTCGTAGAAGACAACTGGTTAAATGCAAACTGCGGAAACAAAATAGATGCGATAAATTCGTTAATCTCCGCTAACGCACCCGTGGGAAAGCGCTATTAGACATTGAAGCTTATATAAGTAACCAGACAGAATTAATTACAATACTGATTTTTTGATTTCTTTGATAGGGAAGAATTTCAGCCCAAATTTTGTGTAATTAATTGTGTCCGACTACTTACCATATTCCGCACTTCAATATGTAGTACGCTACTTTTCAAGAATAATTCCTAATTATCAGCGTTAATTAAGTATTAATACTAATAATGAATGGCTATTTTTGTTTATTATCTAACTTTAATTAGCAGAAGATTGGAAATCTATGCGTATTACACGATAAAGTTCGGAAAGTGGGTTATATCAAGTTTCTGGATGAAAGACTCAAGCAAATCAACGAAGAAATAGAGAAATAAAAATAGTCAAGAGTGGGTCGAGAAAGTTAAATTACTAATACATCAATGACCAGGCTTTATTGCCACAATTGCTAATTATTCTTAAAAGATTTCTAAACCGATACAGTAGCAAGTTAAAGACTGCATAAAGATCGAGTTAAAGATTACATAAAGATATTGTATTCCAAAGAAAATGATCCAAGCCGCAATGGTAGTATTTCCCACATACTAGAAAATTTTGTGTGTCAAAGTTGTCTAAGCAGCACCTAAAGTTGCTGTTTTTCGATTCGTTTCGGTGCTGTTTCGCGATTGAATTTTAATGTTTTTAGTAATTAAGTCTTTGGAATAAAGCTCAGATCGGCTTCTATTTTCCAACAGATCGTCGTGATTTTCAGGAATTACAGCGCAATGAATAATAAACCTACTCAGATGTATGATTTGCATACATCATTCAATCAGCTCGCCGTTCAGGCAGTGCCCCACGACCTAGAATCGATTTTACACAGTCGTGTCATGCGATCGTCAAGTTTCGGTGGATTATTTGGTCATTACCCACACTTTTCGCCACTGAAACAACTGTTCAAACAATTCGCCAAAATTTCCAAAGCGGGGATTTCAGACACCCAGGTGGGCTTGGCGGAAGGCTCTGATACCGGATTCGTGGGCGATCTAAAAACGACCTCTGCCCACGTAACGCTATCGGGTAAATCAGCTCCGTTTGCCAAACTGACAATCAAGGGTTTAGGTGTTTCAACGATCGCTGATTACGATGGTGAATATTCGTTCGACAACATTACCTTGAAGGAAGGTGTGAATAATCTGAAGATTGTTGCAAAGGATATCTTTGGCAACAATCGTACAATCAAGACAGCATTGCACAAAGGCACTGCGGATACTAACGGTATCATCGTCGATTGGAACGATACCCTGTTAAAGGCGATCGCGGTTGACAAAACAGCTCCCCCACGGGCAGCCCGTGGCATGGCAATGGTGGGCGTTGCGGTTTATGATGCCGTCAACTCAATTACTGATGCGGGTGCAAAATACTTGGTGAATTTGGATGCGAAACCAGGGGCTTCAGAGGAAGCCGCCGCAGCAGAAGCCGCCTATCAAGTGCTGAAATCACTATTTCCGAACCAGCAAGCGTTGTTTGATGACACATTAACGCGATCGCTCAATAAAATTGCGGATGGTGCAGCCGAAAATAATGGTCGGGAAGTTGGACGGTTAGTGGCAGAGCAAATCATTGCGAATCGTGAAAATGATGGTGCTTTTGCCACCGTAACTTACCAGCCTTCTACTGCCAATGATGGTTGGAAACCGACTCCTCCAGGTTTTCTGGAACCAGCACTCCCTAATTGGCCACAGGTAAAGCCCTTCACCTTGACGACGGGTAGTCAATTCCGTCCCGATGGTCCACCTGATATTCACAGCGCTCAATTCCAAGCGGAACTAGCGGAAGTGCGTAGTCTTGGCAGTGTGAATAGCACAACACGGACAGCCGATCAAACGGAAATTGCGCTGTTTTGGGCTGATGGTCCTGGCAGCTTCACCCCACCCGGTCACTGGAACCAGATTGCCCAAGGAATTGCCGTTGAAAAGCAGAATACCATCCAGGAAAATGCGCGACTCTTTGGGTTGGTGAACTTGGCAGTGGCGGATGCGGGGATTGCGGCGTGGGATGCAAAGTATACCTACAAACAATTCCGACCAATTCAAGCGATTCGTGAAGGGGCGAATGATGGTAGTAGCGTGCCCTGGAGCCTCGATCCAGCTTGGACACCACTAATCACTACACCCAATTTTCCAGATTATATTTCTGGACATAGTACCTTCAGTGGTGCTGCGAGTGCTGTTTTGGCAGGGCTATATGGTGATAATGTCACCTTCTCGACGACTTCACCACTACCTGAACTGAATGGGGTGCTACGTTCATTCGATAGTTTCTCAGAAGCCGCGAATGAGGCTGGTCGTAGCCGTATCTATGGCGGTATCCATTGGGAATCTTCCAACCAAGATGGATTGACCGTTGGTCGTAAGATTGGACAGTATGCGATCGATAATTTCTTGCTTGCTTAATTTTCGCCTATGCTAGACCTTTCAAGGTGTGTTAATGTTCTGTGTTTTCTGGGCTAGAATCTGACCAGATCAGAATAGTGTTGTCAGCAACCCATCTCTAAAGAGACTGAGCTTGCAATCTTAAATGAATGGCACGAACTGAAGACACAGCCCTTGCCCCGACTGGTTCCGGTCAATCAAGACGGAGGCAGAGTTCCTCTGGGAATACGTTCCCAGGTTCCAGCCTGGGAACTGCGCTAGATAAGAGTTTCGGCTTAACAAGCGTGCCATTCAATCTTAAATAAATAAACCTCGTCTACTTTGAAACCCGTATTTTTTCCTCATCAGGGTCAAGATGATTTTTCACTCACAAGCGATCGCAAATTCAGATTTAGCTTGTTCCAATAATTGATTTCGCAATCCTTGAGTAATAATTAATGTTGCTCCAATCCCTATACCTAAAATTGATACCAACTGGCAAGCGATTAAAGCAATCATTTGCTTGCGGCTAATTGGTAAGTTATAAAAGTGCTGCAAAAGCGATATTTGCTTTGATTTTTCTTCAAGCATCTAAGATTGATTGTTTGTTAGAATCTGTTTATTGGTATGCTGCTTCTTTTTATTTCCCAACACCAGCTAGGGGGAAAATAATTTGCTCCAAAGTTCGTAATAACTCCTGCTCGTTGTAAGGTTTTGAGAAATAAGCACGCGCACCTAATTGCATCGCCAATTGACGGTGCTTATCGCTACTCCTAGATGTCAGCATCGCCACAGGTATACCTTTAAAATCGTTGTTCGATTTGACACGACCTAAAAATCCATAGCCATCAATCCGAGGCATTTCAATGTCACAAATGACAGCTTGAACCCTCAAACCTGCTTGGAGTTTTTCCATTGCATCTTGTCCATCTTTAGCTTGTTCCACCAAATAGCCAGCTTTCTCCAAAGTTAAAGCTAGGAAACGACGAACATTTATCGAGTCATCAACAATTAAAATAGTACCTTTTTGATCGCTGGGGATAGGTGTCGGTTTCTCTTCTTGGGGTGTGAGGAAGGCTGTTTTGAGACGTGCAGAAGGTAACTGCTGGGTTCTAGAAGTGCGTTCATGTTCGCGTAGCGTGTCCGTTGGCGAAGCCTGCCCGAAGGGCTTAGGACTCAGTGACTCGCTCGTTGTGTTCTGTGAAGCTGTAGCGGAGCTAATTGCATATAATAATTCCCCGACATTAACCAAGGGAACAACGCGCCCGTCACCGAGAATCGTACAATTATTAAAGCCCGCAGGTAAAGGAATATTCCCTTCAACTAAGCGAATTGCAACTTCCTGTTCTCCCCAAGTGCGATCGACCAACACTGCCACAGGTTGGCTGTTACCCTGGAAAATTAGCACCGATTCGGCGTTAATTGCAGGTGCTGTTTCTAAATTTGGGTTGTCATAACGGGGGCAAGAAAATTCTAAATATCGACCTAAACGTATCAATGGCAACATGTTACCTTGCCAATTCAAGACTTCGCCGTTTGCCATTGCAAACACCAGTTCCTCTTGCTGCAAGAAAATTTCTTCGATCGCATCGGTGGGGAATGCGAGCAACATGCGATTTGTTTCCACCAGCAAAACTCTAGCTACAGAAAGGGTAAATGGTACTGATAGCCTAAATGTTGTTCCCTTGCCTAGTTCGGTATCGACTTTGACATCGCCTCGAACTTGCTTGAGGTTATTACGGACAACATCCATCCCCACACCTCGACCAGACAGAGATGTCACTTCGTCGGAGGTGGTAAAACCGGGTTCAAAAATTAACGAAAGTAGTTCTTCATCGCTAGCTTGTCCTAGCAAGGCAGCATCCAAACCCATCTCTAATGCTCGGTTGCGAATCTTTTCTAAGGATATTCCCCGTCCGTCATCGCTGAGGGTAATAATGGTGCGGTTGCCGATGTGGGTAGCTTTAATCTCGATGGTTCCCTGTTCGGGTTTACCTGCTGCGATTCTGCCACTGGGTACTTCGATTCCGTGGTCGAAAGCATTTCGCATTAAGTGCATTAATGGGTCATTGAGCAATTCTAAAATACTGCGTTCGATTAGGGTGCTACCACCTTCGATTTTGAGTTGAACATTTTTGCCATACTCGATGCACAAGTCGCGTAAAGCACGGGGAAAGCGGTCAACAATATCTGCAAGCGGACGCATCCGTACTTGAGTAAGTTTGCGCTGAAGTTGTTTTGAGGTTTTATTGAGTTTGCGGGAAATATTATCGGTATCGTCAAGGCTAATTTGTAAATCGGTGGTGACTTCTTGTACCTGAACGATGGTTTCCATCACTTCTTGCGACAGCAGGTTAAGTTCGCTATATCTATCCATTTCCAAAGCATCAAAACGATGATTGATGCTGGAAATTCCATTTTCATTATTTAGTTCATTATTTAATTCATTATTTAATTCAAGCCCGCGATCGCTCTCAACCTGAAAATTATTTTCAAAAGAACTGCCATTAGGGTTAGTCAAAGAAGTTATACCCTGAGTGGCAATTCTATCATAGCCTGCCCGGAGACTTTGGTTTTCGCGGTCTAGTACTTGCACCCGTTGGTTGAGGTTGCGAACGAGTTTACGTAAGCGATCGAGTTGCAAGTTTAAGCCATTGCGCTGGATAATTAATTCACCAAATAAATCGTTAATTTGTTCGAGTTGTTTGCTGGGAACGCGGACTGTATTTTCTTGGGATTCCCGTTCCTTGGGTTTTTCGACAGGTTCGGCTTTTGCTTCGGGAAATTGATTGAATAAATAATTGTTATTTTTAAGATCGAAAGCTGCAACAGGTTCCGTTAGTTCAACTTCCTCAAAATCAATATTGGCACTTTCTTCCGCAAATGCAGCTTCCAAAGCCTCAAAATCAGTATTTAATACTTCGTCATCAATCCAATTTGCGATCGCAACTTCAGTTACAGCAGTTTTCGGGATACTATTTTCTGGAATCAACTCAGGTTCGATTGCCGGAATTGAGCTTTCAGTAATAGTTGTGGGCAAATTAGCAACTTCGATTTCCGTAGGTAGACTTTCGAGTTGATTGGTTAATACTAAAGCTTGCGATCGTCTCCACGCATCCAGTGCTGCATGGGAAATTCTACTCACATGCACCGGATCTGCGTATTCTAAATGATGAGTGATGGATTCGCACAAACGACTAAAGGATTCTAATTGCAACATCTCACCCAATCCCCCCAACTCGGCAGCCATAATACTAACTTCTTCCTTTAAGCTGCTAGCTGGTTGCTTATCGGCTAAAATCGACTCCAAACGCTGCAAAGAAGCTTCAACCTCGGATTCAAACAGCAAGGGAATGATATCCTGACCATCTTCCGGTGTCAGCATTGTACTTGCATCTTCCGGAGTTGGGTCACCCAAACGTTGATGCAACTCATCGAATACCGGATAGCAAAATGTTGCTAACCAGTCACTCTCTAAAACATTACCCTCCGAATGCAGTTCGACAATTTGACGCAACCAATCAACACCAGATAAAAGCAAACTTTGCAGTTCGGTGTCAATTTCCAACGTATTTCGCTTAGTTTTCAAAACCTTAAACGAATCTTCGATCCGGTGTGCCAAATCGCTCAAAGCACGAAAACCCATCATTCCTGCCCCACCTTTAATCGAGTGGGCAGCTCGCAAGGCTGCATTGATTTTATCGATTTCAATCCGGTTGGTTGTATCGATTTCCAGCAATACCTCTTCCAACGTATTCAGATAGTCCGTTGCTTCTTCCAGAAACTGCATCTGGATTTCATGCTCTTTGTCCTGTGACATGGTTTAGCCCTCTGCCATTAGTTATTTGTTATCGGTTTCTGTTATTTGTTGTTTGTTATACGGGAAATAGGGCTTCTGCCATTAAATGTAGTTTGTGAGTGGGTATTGGAAAATAATATTACTTTGCAATTCATAATTACTAGTTAATAGTTAACAGTAACGAACAGCAAAAACTACTAACTACAAACCAACAACGAATCTACGGGGAAGTTTGCTCTTGTTAACCTGTAGGCTGACATAAATATACGAGAACCATCACCAATGTCCAATATCACGGCGTACAGACAAATCGGAATTTCCCCTAATATCTAGGAATTACCCCCCTTAATCCCCCCGATGCATTGGGGGAAAACTGGAAATCTAGTTCCCTACCCAAGGGTAGGGGAGAGTTAGAGGGGGGTTTCTATAATTTTGGATAATTCGACGACTTATGTATACATGCCCTATGCCCAATACCCAATGCCCCATGCCCCAAATCAACAAATAGCTAACTGACTTTGAACGTACCAACGGTTGCTTGGAGTTGTTGAGATATTTCCACAGTTTCCTGCAATGATTCCGACACTTGGTGCGAAGAAGCACTAGTACGCTGCGAAGTCACGGCAATTTCCTTCATCAACTTGCTGACAATTTGCGAAGTTTCTACCTGAGATGCAGTCGCATTTGAGATAGATTGCACCAAAACATCGATTTGGCGTGACACCTCCAAGATTTGACTCAAACTTGACTTAGCATCTTCAACAATACGGGTTCCATCCACTACTTGAGTAGTTCCCAACTCCATCGCTTGCACAACATCAGTGGTTTCACGCTGAATATTTTCGACAATTTGCTCGATTTCTTTGGTTGCTGCCGCAGAACGTGCCGCTAATTCGCCAACTTCCTCCGCAACCACTACAAACCCTTGTCCTTCTTCTCCCGCGCGTGCAGCTTCAATCCCAGCATTAATCGCGAGTAAATTGGTTTGCATGGAAATCTGGTTAATTAACGCCACCACTCGCGAAATTTGCTGTGTAGATTCTCCCAAACGCTTGACTTTTTTGGTAGTTTCGCCGACAGTTTCGCGCAAATTCAAGATGTTTTGCACCGTCTTATCCATAGCCTGTCCGCTCTTTACCGCAGTTGTTCGGGCTGTATTAGCGACTCTCTCAGCAAGTTTTGCGTTTTCTGCAACCGATTGCATCGAGTATGTCATTTTATCAACTGCATCGAGGGTGTGGTTGATTTCTGTGGCTTGCTGGAGTGCTTCATTTGCGAGTTCACTAATTGAACCTGAATTTTTGGCGATCGCAAAGTTGACTTTGGTTGCCGTATCCTTCACTTGGGTGACAATATCGCGCAAACTCTCAACAATCGAGTTGAAAAAGTCAGCAACCGTACCAATTTCACCCGCAGTTACATCTGCACGTACTGTTAAATCTCCACTGGCAGCTCCCTCAATTTCTGTGAGCAATTCTAAAAGTTGCATTTGCAGTGTTTCTTTTTGATTGCGTTCCTCTGCGGTGCTTTTTTCTGCCACCATCCGACCTTTTTCGACAACTTCCAAAAGTTGAGCTTGTTCGAGTGCGTAACCGATTTGAATTGCTAATTGCTTGAATAAATCAATATCCGATAATTCCCACTCCCTGGGGTTATCGCATTGATGGGCAATAATCAAACCAATCAGTTGTTCTTGCTTAATCACAGGGGCAATCAAATTTGCTTTGACTGCGAATTTTTCCAGCATTTTGATGTAACAAGCGGCGTTTTTGAGGCTGGAGTCTTTGTAAATATCGTTAATTGCCCGTACTCTACCATCTTTATAGGTTTCCACATGGCGGTTTCGGAAACAAGGGTCGTCAATTTCCACACCCATCATTTTGGGAAAACCTGCCACTAATGCTTCTGCGACAATCTCACCATCCCAAGAATCGGGATTGAATTGATAAAAAATAACTCGATCCGTGGCGATCGCTTGGCGAATTTCTCGGACTGCGGTTTCTAATATCACATCCACTCGCAAACTTTGCCGCATTCGCAGGGTAATTTCTGCCAGATTTTTGGTACGTTCGACATCAAGTTCTTGTTTTTGCAGAAGTAGCTGCAATTGTGTTGCCATCTGATTGATGTTAGTACCTAGCACCCCTAATTCGTCATTGCGTTCGATTTCTAACCGGGTATTTAGTTCACCTTCTCCCAATCGCGATACTGCTGCTGCGGCATTCAAAATTGGCTCTGTGGCACGTTTTGCCAACAAATAGGCAATTCCCGCAACTATTAATGCTGTTAATCCTGTAAATAGTGTGTTTACTAAAAATAACTGTCGTTGTGCTGCAAAGGCTGTGGCTTTATCTATGGCTAAAATCACTTGCCATTTTAAGTCTGGCAATCCATCCAGACTTTGCGATGCATAACTCACCAGTTGTTCTTGATTATCAATTCGATCGGTGGTGATAAACGTACCAGCTTTGTTCGCTGCCGATTGTTGCTCTAAACCAGGAAAATCACTTTTAGCATCCCGACCAATGTGATTTTTTTCTGTTGCCAAAAAGAATTTTCCACTGCTATCACTCAAGTGATATTCTCGATCGCCCTCAGCATAATTGATGATGATATTTTCTATGGATTTAATCGGCATACTTCCCTTGACAATCGCAATCACTTCTCCCGTCACAGAATCTTTTACAGGTGCAGCAGTAAAAACACTAGATGCTTTTGTGATTGGCGATATTGTCGGTTGGCTAATAACTGGACGACCTGTTTTTAAAGCTTCTTGAAAATAATTGCGATATGCCTCCGGCATTAAGCTCTGCTTATCGCTATGGTTGGGAAGCGGTTGACCTTGGGATTGTGTCAGCACTTCTCCATTCGGACTAAAAACAGCGATACTATCGTAAACTTTATAACTCGAAATAAATTTATCTAAAATAGCTTGTTTTTCCTGCTGTGTCGAACTTTCACGAATACGACGGTTAGCAAAAATAGGCAAATCAGCTAGAACCTGGATATCCCCGTACCGTTCGATCATAAAACGGTTAACTTTATCGGCAAATCCTTCAGCTTCAGCTTTTTGAATTAGAGAAATCTTATCTTCAATCGATTTACTGGCGATCGTATAGGATAAAGCACCAAGAATCAAAACTGGAAGAGTTCCAATTGCGATCGCAAGAATTGTTGCTTTTGTCTGCAAACTCAACTTCTTCAAATTCTCAGTCACCAGCTTTTTATGACTCACTTTAGTCTGAGGTTGAATCGTCGGCGGATTAGAATATATAACTATATTGCTAGCATTACTAGCATTACTAATATTATGACTATTGTTTTTGGCGATTTTATCAGAATTAGAGACTTTGAAGGATGACTCCTCTTTATCATTGCTACTCTGAGCAGCATCTGTTTTATTCAACATAAAATAATTCCCCTAGATTAAGCGAATGACTAGTCAGTAAACAAGAACACAACAAACTTTATAAAAGCCAAAAAAATCTTAAAAATATTTCTTTTTAAGCACAAATTAGAAGTCACCCTTAATCCCTAACCTTAATCCGCACGCAAAACCGAAGCATTTAAAATTGCTTGGGCATCCAATACCAACAAAGTCTCCTTTTGCTGCACCACACAACCACGCAAATAAGGCACTAAACTCGCAGCAACCTGCCCCACAGGGGAATGTACCTCATCTGGCATAAACTTAGTTGTACCGATAATTTCCTCCACCACCAAACCCAATAGCAACGACTCAACCCGCACAATAATCACGTTGTATTGCCTGAGTCGAGTTTCTAAAGACTCTAAATTCATCATTCTGGGCAAATCCACAGTCCAAACAATCCGACTTCGCCAATTCATTAACCCCAAAATACAAGGTGGCATACTTGGCATCGAAGTGATTGACTCAACAGGTATTGCGATCGCTTCCTGTGTATGTCGCATCGATAACACCGCAGTCGTTTGTCTGTTGATTTGAAATTTCAAATAACCATCACTTAAGTTACTGAGATTTTGGGCAGTCGCTAATGCAATTTTTGAACTATCCATTTTTCAATTATCCGTAAATCCTACATCGATAATGATTTAATTGCACGTACTAATTGGTCACGGGTGTAAGGCTTAGTAATATAAGCATCAGCACCTTGTCGCATTGCCCACAAACGGTCAATTTCCTGATTTTTAGAACTGCAAATCACAATAGGTACTTTTTCAGTTGTCGGGTTACGTTTGAGTGCGCGACACAACTCAAAACCACTCATTCCCGGCATGACAACGTCAGTAACTACAACATCTAACTTTTGCTCCATAGCCTTTTCTAGCGCTTCTTTCGCACCAGTCGCTTCGATCACATTAAAGCCACTTTCCTTAAGATAATGACTCATCAACTCTAATTCACTGGGAGAATCTTCTACTATGAGAATTGTGCTTAACAATGTCGTCAGACTCATTCTTCTTATTCCCTGAATAAATCGTTAATAAAATTGTCTACTAAATATCGATTAATTGATTTAAACAAACGCCTAAACAAATCTTTCAAAGTTACTCAAACTAATCCGAAAAGAGCAAAATAAAGCAAAAATATCTTTATTTCCGCCACCTGTACTAGTTAATATATTTAAATATCATTTTGAGTAATTCCGATTGAGTAAAGGGTTTTGTTAAGTAACCCGAAGACCTTACTAATTTTGCCTTAGCTCGGTCAATAAATCCAGTTCGACCTGTCACCATAATAATTGGTGTATCTTTAAATATTGAATGCCTCCTTAATAACGAACACAACTCATATCCATCCAAATTCGGCATCTCCACATCCAATAAAATTAAATCGGGTTTGCTGCGGAGAATTTGCATCAAAGCTTTCACGGGGTCATTAATCATCACCACGGTAAAATTACTTCGATCCAAAAAATGTTTGATCGAATTTAAAACCGTTGGACTATCATCTATACAAGCCACTGTATAAGCTTTAGTTGCTTGCTGTGGTTGGGAAATTTCGTTGTTATTAGCCAGCGCATCAACACTAATATTACTGGACAATTGCTGAGGTATTTGCTCAGTGACACTCGATGATGCTTCTACTCCTTGTTGGGTTTCGACATCAGCAGCATAACTTGCTTCTTGCTCGTCGCGAGATGAAACCGCGATCGCACTCGAAGCAGACGAATTATGATACTGAGTCCGCAAATGTCGCTGACAATATTCAACTAACACCCTTAAATCCAAACTACAAAACTTTGGTAACTCATCCAAAGCAGTTTCACGCTGAAATTCGTAACTTCCTTCTTTCAACACCAAGAACGACTCTAAGACTTCCTTCGCTAACTCCTCAATTAAAGTAGCCGCTTGTTCGCAACTGATATAATTACGATTAACCAACCAGCAAATAGCTTGATAGTCTGCCTGTCCGATTGATTGGTTATCGTGCTTTCCTTCAAACAACAATCGCATCTGCATCCGGGTAGAACTGTTCAGTGCAGGTATTTGCTTGCTGAAACGTTCGAGATGACCATCAAGCCAATCAAACAACTGATTTGAGTATGAGCCATAAATCAACTTACCCTCATAAAGATAAAGTGACCAAGAAATGGCTCCAGTCAGTACTTTTAAGCAACCAGTAGCACGACGACTTGTTAATTGTGCCAATAACGATAGCGGGTGTAGCTTTTGAAAAACCCTGTAGCTATCGAGTGGAGTTGTACTCATTTTGTCTCTTACCTAAACTTCATCCGATAGGTATAACCGAAATTTTTGACAATAGCTTCCCAAAACTCAAACAGAACAAACATGATTTCGTGATTTAATATACAAAAAATGACACTGCCGGAATGGTAGAACTGAGCGAAACCAGTAACTATTAGAAATAAAAAGCTCTCAGACAATTTAGAAAAGTTGTAAACAATACACCTACTTATACTGAGATTACCAAACATTTTGAGACTGGGCATGAAAAAAGTGTGAAGACTAAATAAAGGCACTCTTCTGAGTGTAAATTTTTGTGTTACATTGACATGTCAACAGTATTACAAGTTACGTTTTGAATCATTAGCTTAAGTATTAATACTTAAGCTAAATTCCCTTTTATAATGATGCAATTTAACAGATTATACCTTTGGATATCAATTAAGTATTGTTACTTGTATACGTTTATTTTTCAAATTGATAATAATTCCTTCATATTTGGCAGCAAAATCGATTCTTTCTGCTAAAAAGGTTAATTCATCAGATTTTATAGTATTGCCATTAAATCGACTATTAAAGTTTGATTTTATACAATGTATTTTTTATATTATCTTGCTTGAAAAGATTAAAGCTACTTTTTTCGGCAAAATGAGAGTATCAAATAGCTGTGAAAACTAGAATTGTGCGATCGCAATTGGTTAGTTATATTTTTACCAGGATTAAATGTTGTTTTTATTACTGCATACCACTGAAAAGAACATTACCAAGCAAAGCAAAAAGCCAGCTCCGAGAAGCTGGCTTTCTAAAAATTGAAACTTGTTGATTAAATATTTCTAAATGCGGATAAAAGGACTTGAACCTTCACACCTTACGGTACTAGAACCTAAATCTAGCGCGTCTGCCAATTCCGCCATATCCGCATGAGAAAATAATATAGCAAATTATCAAACAATTGGAAAGGGAAAAAGGGAATTTGCTTCCCCACCCCATTTTTTATTCCACAGCTACACGAGGTAAGCGATGTTTAAACGAGCAAAGAATTTCCCAAGAAATAGTCCCTAGCTCCTTTGCCCAATCATCTGCCGTAATCTGCTCATCCCGATCGCGTCCTAGTAATGTTACGATTTCCCCTTCTTGAATGTCAGGGATATGGCTCACATCCAGCATAATTTGATCCATTGTAATCGAGCCGATTTGAGGTATACGCTGACCACGTATCAATACTTGCATCTTATTCGAGAGGTTGCGGGGGATGCCGTCTGCATAGCCAATACCCACCACTGCAAGGCGAATATCGCGGGGAGCTATATATTTATACCCATAGCTAACACCCATACCCTTAGCAATAGTTTTAACTTGAGTAACTCGTGCTTTTACTTGAATAACAGGCTTCAGATTCACAGTCTGACGCAAATGTTCGGCTGGGTAATGTCCGTAAATCGCCAGTCCAGCCCGTACCATGTCGTAATGTAAAGCTTGATTCGCTAAAGTGGCTGCGGAGTTGGCAAAGTGCAAGCATGGTGGTTCTATTCCCAAAGTTTTAATTTGTGCGATCGCTTCTTCAAAGCGTTGGTGTTGAAGATTCATTACAGTCAGATCGGCACTGTCGGCAGTTGCCAGATGGGAATAAACGCTGGCTATGCGTAAATGTGGAAGTCGTTCGACTAGCTGGATAAATTCCCCTGCCTGCTGCCAGTTAGTTCCCAAGCGTGACATCCCAGTATCGAGCTTGATGTGGACGGGTAAGGTCGCATCAACATCAATAGCTTCCAGAGTATCTGAAAATACTAATGCCTGCTTAGGGCTACATAAAGTCGGTTGAAGTTTCCAATGGGCGATCGCATGAATTTGTTCGCTGGTTTGTACTGCTCCCAATACCAAAATTGGCGCTTTTATACTAGCTTCCCGCAGTTGAATACCCTCTGGAACTGTGGCAACTCCTAACCAACTAGCTCCTGACTCCAATACGGTTTTGGCGACTGTGACTGCTCCATGTCCATAGGCATCGGCTTTGACTACCGCCATTAATTGTGTTTTTGGCGACAATAAATTACGTAATTGTTTAACATTATGGGAAAGCGCTGCTAAGTCTATTTCAACCCAAGCACGCTGGGAATACCAAGCATAGGTATCGCACTGCGGGTAAGATACAATACTTGTTTTCTGCTCGTGGCTCAACATATTCACTTGCTCCTATCACACCACACTCTTTGTTTCCAGGTGATTACATATTCAATCCCCAGGAAACTATTCGGAATAATCTGGAAGTTTATCCTCGATGTGTAATTGAGACAAGAGCAATTTGCACTCAATGCATCACAAACTGTTACAAAATGTTGAATATAAAATCAAGAATTCTTTATCCATAAGACTTCCAGTCAACATCAATAATGTCTAATGTATATAAAATACCTCGACCCTCAGTTTTTCACCCAGTAGAATCGTTTTTTAACCGCGATTATGGGGATGTATAAATTATCTTCATCGCCCAAAGCAGGTTATATTTGTGTTAATATATGTAAAACTAATACCTTGAGTTTTTATCAATGGGGAAGGTTTTAGTCCTAAACGCCTCTTACGAACCGCTCAACATCACAAGTTGGCGACGTGCGGCTGTTTTGCTAATCAAAGGCAAAGCAGAACAAGTTGAACATAACGGCAAATTCCTTTACGCTGACTTCCCGCTTCCCACAGTGATTAGGTTGCGGCATTATGTTCGCGTCCCTTACAAGGAAATACCTCTTACTCGCAGAAATATTCTTCACCGTGATGGTCACACCTGTCAATATTGCGGTTACATGGGAGACGAACTCACACTCGATCACGTTGTTCCGCGATCGCGTGGTGGTGGTGACTCTTGGGAAAACATTGTCACGGCTTGCGTCCGATGTAATGTCAGAAAAGGCAGTCGAACACCACAAGAGGCACACATGCCTCTACGTCACTCCCCTCGCAGACCATACAGCAGCCTTTACTTTGAGGTTAGCAAGCACCTGAAAACCGGAACGCACAACGAATGGCAAAAGTACGTTATTGGTCTGTAAGTCTTTCGTTAAACATTAATTAATGTAAAGCGATTTTGGACAATCAATACTATTCCGTCTTTTGTGACTTTTGAGCGACGAACTTTTAGAGTTTAGCTCATATTATCGTCGTAGACAACTGCGTGCGTAAATATTTTTGCAGAAGTTTGCCTAGACTTAAATAAGAGTTGTTCAGTTGTTCTGAAATTTTCGGTGAAAATATCGGTACAAGCGAATGCTGTGTTTGGCAGCTTGCATTTGCTCTATTTTTTCGCCAAGTAATATTTAAGAGATGGCATCCTGTTTCAACTAACGGCGATGCCTAAACTCATGACTGTACTTTTTTATACTTGATATTACCAATGCTCGTTGGAGTGGTTGCGGCATGCTTTTGCTGGTGATACGAGTTTTGATAGGCTTAGGAGAATACTGAAAACGCTGAGTCTGCATCTGTTTCGTTGTTTTTTTGCACAGGTAACTGCTATTAGTGAGATATTGGGGAAAACTAATTAGTGATTTTACCCACCTAACTTAAACCGATTTGCATAATTTATGTGCAATGTTCCAATATTTTTGCGAAGATCGTAATGTGTAACTAAAACCAGAAAATTTTGGTTTTAGTCTTTTGTCGAGGTTGTTAAGGAGCATCACTTTAAATAAAACTAGTTCCCTATGCAATTAAACTCTCCCATTTCTCAGCTTGAGACTTTTCCATTGACTAAAGATTCATCTCCTGAAGAAGTTGATATAGATGTTGACATTCCCCTGGTCAAACATCCCGTTAACACAGTCACGGGTGAAACCAACACGTTTCTAGGGCAACGCAATAATTATTTGGCTTATCAAAAATCAGAAGAGCTACGAAATACGCTTTTGGGACATCGACACGAGCGGCATCTAATAGTTTTACAAGATTTTCCCGATCCAGATGCATTATCTTCAGCTTGGACTTACCAACTCATTGCCCAACAGTACGATCTTAAATGTGAAATAGTCTATGCTGGCACCCTCAGCCACCAGGAAAATATCGCATTAGTTAAACTGACGGGATTACCTGCTCAACGTTGGGCATTACCGACTTTAAAAAGTAAAGATTTATCTTTATATCAAGGTTTTGTACTAATTGATAATCAAGGAACGACTTCGCAGTTATTATCAGTAGTACAGCAGGCACAAATACCATTAATCGCAGTTATAGACCATCACAGTTTACAAGGTGAATTAAAATCAGAATTTATTGATATTCGTCCCGCCGTTCGTTCAACTGCAACAATTTTTACTCAATACCTCCAGTCAGGTTTATTATCTCTGGATAACAGTATCAGTCAGCACGTCAAATGTGCTACAGCCTTAATGCATGGCTTGCGTTCCGATACCAATCGTTTGATGCAAGCGCAGGAAGAGGATTTTATGGCAGCTGCGTATTTGAGTCGATTTTGTGATGTTCAATTGCTGAATGCGGTATTGCAAGCGAATCGTTCTAAAAGAGTAATGGACGTGATCGAGCGATCGCTCAAAAATCGCATCGTTCAAAATAACTTTTCGATAGCTGGAGTTGGATACCTACGCTACGACGATCGCGATGCCATACCCCAAGCGGCAGATTTTCTCGTTACTGAAGAAAACGTCCATACTGCCGTAGTTTATGGCATAGTTCATGATGAAGACGAAGAACTCGAAATCGTGATTGGTTCTTTGCGAACAACCAAACTCACCCTCGATCCTGACGAGTTTATCAAAGAAGCCTTCGGACAGGATAGTAGCGGACGCTTTTTTGGTGGAGGACGAACCAGTGCAGGTGGTTTTGAGATTCCAATGGGATTTTTATCTGGTGGAAATGAAAATTCCAACTACGCAAAATGAAATGGGAAGTCTTCGATGCCCAAATTAAGCAAAAATTATTGCGATTGGTAAACCCCAAAGATAACCCGATACATCAAGAATAGGGGATTGGGAATAGGGGATTGGGAATTGGGAATTTATAAAGAAATAATTCTTATTTTCTGTCCCTTGCCCCTTGTCCCTTGCCCTTTGCCCTTTGCCCTTTACCCCTTGCCCAAATGCGATCGCTATGGAACTATATTTAATACGTCACGGTATCGCGGAAGAAAAACGCGAAGACATCAAAGATGAAGAACGCAAGTTAACTAAAGAAGGAAAACAAAAAACCGAGAAAGTAGCTCAAAGACTTGCTGAACTCGATCTTAAATTTGACTACATTCTCACCAGTCCGTTAGTACGGGCACATCAAACAGCAGAAATCCTTGTCAAAGCTGGACTTGGGCATCAACTCGAAGAATCAACTCACCTTGCACCTGAGGGAAATATTTCTGCTTGGATAGCAGATTGGCTAGAACCGAAAACCCAAACCTCAAAAATTTCCCCCGAAACTAAACTAGCATTGGTCGGTCACGAACCAGATTTAGGCAATTGGGCAGAACTTTTGGTCTGGGGAGAAGCAAAAGGAAGCATACTCCTAAAAAAAGCTGGTACGATCGGGATAAAAGTACCAGAAACAGCTACTCCTTTGGGTATTAGTCAAATGTTCTTATTGATACCACCCAAGTACTTGCTCTAACAGAAAGTAGAAATGAGTGCAATAATTTTTCTGTGAGAACGGATACGATATATGGCGATAAGTATTTCTGGTCATTTTAGCCCAAGCAAATCTTTAAAAAGCAGAATGGTGTTGCCATGATGGTGTGCGAATACAAGCCCGGTTTAGAAGGCATTCCTGCCGCCGAATCTAGTATCAGTTTTGTTGATGGGCAAAAAGGATTACTTGAATATCGTGGCATCCGCATAGAGGAATTAGCGGAAAAAAGTAGTTTTTTAGAAACTGCTTACCTCTTGATTTGGGGTCAACTTCCGACCAAAGAAGAACTAAAATCTTTTGAAGAAGAAGTGAGGATGCATCGCCGCATTAAGTACCGCATCCGCGACATGATGAAGTCATTTCCAGAAAGCGGTCATCCGATGGATGCTCTACAGGCTTCGGCTGCTGCGTTAGGCTTGTTTTATTCCCGTCGTGACTTGCATAATCCCGTTTATATTCGGGATTCTGTGGTTCGACTTTTGGCGACAATTCCGACGATGGTGGCGGCATTTCAGTTGATGCGTAAGGGTAACGATCCTGTACGTCCAAACGATGACTTCGATTATGCTGGCAACTTCTTGTATATGTTAAACGAGAAGGAACCTGACCCTCTAGCGGCAAGGATTTTTGATGTATGTTTAATTCTCCATGCCGAGCATACAATGAATGCTTCAACTTTTAGTGCAAGAGTGACAGCATCGACATTGACTGACCCTTATGCTGTAGTTGCGAGTGCCGTTGGAACCCTTGGTGGTCCTTTACATGGTGGGGCAAACGAAGAAGTTATCCAAATGTTGGAGGAAATTGGCTCGATTGAGAATGTGCGTCCTTACATTGAGGATTGTATGCAGCGCAAAGCGAAAATTATGGGCTTTGGGCATCGCGTCTATAAGGTAAAAGACCCACGTGCAACCATTTTACAAGATTTAGCCGAACAACTGTTTGCTAAATTTGGGCATGACAAATATTACGACATTGCTCAAGAAATGGAGCGAGTAGTCGAAGAAAAACTCGCTCATAAAGGAATATATCCAAACGTTGACTTTTACTCAGGTTTGGTGTATAGAAAAATGGGAATAACAACCGATTTGTTTACGCCAATATTTGCGATCGCACGGGTAGCAGGTTGGTTAGCACACTGGAAAGAGCAACTCGAAGAAAACCGAATTTTCCGACCAACACAGGTTTATAACGGCAATCACGAAGTCGTTTACACCCCAATTGAAAAGCGTTAGGTACAGACGACCCGTCGGGTCGTCTGTACAGAAGTTAGGAATTCGGTAGAAACAACCCGTTGGGTCTAGGCTGTACAGAAGTTAATTCCCCAATGCCCAATGCCCAATTCCCCATTCCCCATTCCCCATTCCCAATGCATATCATAAGTATAATTTCTCATTGGCTTTAATCAGCCCAAAACAATCCAACGATATACTAATCATGGGATTGCCAAAAATCTTCAGCTTGCTCAATAGTCTTTAGTGATATTAGTAGCTAGATTTACATTTAGTAACAAGTTTACATTGTTGTTAATCAACATGAACTTACCAACCAAGAAAGCATGGAGGAAAAGGGAAAAGGGTAAAAGGTAAAGGCGAAAGGAGAATATAATTATCCTGAAACTTAACTTTGGCTTTTTATCTTCTAACTTTTAACTTCTGCCTTTCATTGACTAACAGAGCCGAAACATGAACTCAGGAATTGATCTGCAAGGAACATTTATTGATTCCCTAAAGGAATTGGGACTGCCAGCAGGCACAGCCAAAGCAATTTGGATGCCGTTGCCGATGATTTTGATGCTAATTGGTGCCACAGTTGGGGTACTAGTTTGCGTTTGGCTCGAACGGAAAATATCAGCAGCAGCTCAACAACGGATTGGTCCTGAATATATCGGTCCTTTGGGTTTGCTCGCACCAGTTGCCGACGGTTTAAAACTGGTCTTCAAAGAAGACATAGTGCCAGCACAAGCTGACCCTTGGTTATTTACCCTTGGACCCATCATTGTTGTATTACCAGTGTTTTTGTCCTACTTAATTGTGCCATTTGGACAAAACCTGATAATTACAGATGTCGGGATGGGGGTATTCTTGTGGATTGCCCTGTCAAGCATTCAACCGATTGGATTGTTGATGGCAGGTTACGCATCCAATAATAAATATTCGCTCTTAGGTGGACTGCGAGCAGCAGCACAATCGATCAGCTACGAAATACCATTAGCACTAGCTGTACTTGCGATCGTGATGATGTCTAATAGCCTCAGCACCGTTGATATTGTCAACCAGCAGTCTGGCTATGGAATTTTGGGCTGGAACGTTTGGCGGCAGCCTGTTGGCTTTATTATATTTTGGATCGCAGCCCTCGCAGAATGCGAACGGATGCCCTTCGATTTACCCGAAGCTGAAGAAGAAATTGTCGCAGGTTATCAAACCGAATATTCAGGGATGAAATTCGCTTTATTCTACCTGAGTTCCTACATTAACCTTGTACTCTCTGCTCTACTTGTATCTGTTTTATATCTTGGAGGATGGGATTTTCCCCTCCCCATCAGTTTAATTGCGAATTGGCTAGGTGTAAGCGAAACTGAACCAGTATTGCAAGTAGTTACAGCAGCTTTGGGTGTCACCATGACCTTACTCAAAGCTTACTTTCTCGTATTCTTAGCAATCTTGCTACGTTGGACAGTGCCACGGGTTCGGATTGACCAACTACTCGATTTAGGTTGGAAATTTTTGTTACCTGTAGCTTTGGCAAATTTATTATTTACAGCAGCTTTAAAGCTAGCTTTCCCTGTCGCTTTTGGCGGCTAAAAATAGTTAGGAATTAAGAGTTAGGAATTAAGAGTTAAGAATTTTATTTACTTCTAACTCATAACTTCTAACTTCTAACTCCTAACTTCTAACTTTACAGAGAGAGAACTTATGCTGAAATTCCTTAAACAAGTTGGAGACTACGCAAAAGACGCAGTACAAGCCGGAAAATATATTGGTGAAGGACTTTCTGTAACTTTCGATCACATGCGTCGTCGTCCTGTCACAGTCCAATATCCTTACGAAAAATTAGTTCCTAGCGAACGCTTTCGCGGTCGGATTCACTTTGAATTTGATAAATGTATTGCTTGCGAAGTTTGCGTTCGGGTATGCCCAATCAACCTTCCTGTAGTCGATTGGGAATTTGATAAAGCAACTAAAAAGAAAAAACTTAAGCACTACAGTATTGACTTCGGAGTTTGTATTTTCTGCGGTAACTGTGTGGAATTCTGCCCCACAAATTGCTTGTCGATGACCGAAGAATACGAACTCTCAACTTACGATCGCCACGAACTAAACTACGATAACGTAGCCCTTGGTCGCTTACCCTACAAAGTCACTAATGACCCAATGGTGACACCACTACGCGAATTTGTATACCTTCCTAAAGGTGTCATGGACCCCCACGGCTTACCTGCTGATGCACCCCGTCCAGGTTCTCGTCCTGAAGACTTAGTAGAACAAACAGAAAAATAATAATTGGTTAGTGGTTAATGGTTAATGGCTTAGTGGTTAGTGGTTAATGGTTAATGATTAGCAAGACAATTATTGCAAAGAGCAATCAACAATTAACTATTACCAACTAACAATTAACTATTACCAACTAGCTAAGTAATGTTTCGTAATCGACAAAGGACAATTTAAAGTGAATTTAGCAGAAAGTGTACAGATTGTTTCGTTCGCAATCCTAGCACTAATGATGATTGGAACGGCGCTAGGGGTAGTACTGTTGGACAACATTGTTCATTCCGCATTTTTATTATGTGGCGTATTTATCAGCATTGCTGGCTTGTATTTGTTGTTAAATGCTGACTTTGTTGCCGCAGCACAGTTACTTATCTACGTTGGTGCAATTAACGTACTAATTCTGTTTGCCATCATGTTGGTTAACAAACGCCAAAACTTTGTATCCTTGCCAAATGCTTGGGTACGTAAAGCCCTTACAGCAGTAGTTAGCTTTGGGCTATTTGCTTTGCTCAGTGCAATGGTACTTTCAACCCCGTGGTCGTCTTCTACAGGTATTCCTGTCAATAACCCGATCGTTTTGATTGGCGAACATTTCTTCAGCGACTACTTGCTGCCTTTTGAACTTGCTTCAATTTTGTTGTTGATGGCAATGGTTGGTGCAATTATTTTGGCACGTCGCGAATACTTACCCGAACCAGACGCTTCCGGTTTACCAGAAACATTATTGACCTTACCCGAACGTCCCAGAGAATTGATTTCTTCGGGTAGCGAGAATGAATAATGGTTAATTGTTAGTAGTTAATTATTATTGGGTAGTTATTTAGTGATTAATCCCCAATCCCCAATCCCCAATCCCCAATCCCCAATTCCCAACAACTAATAAAAAATAAAAATCCAATGCAGCTTGAATATTTTTTGTTACTTGCAGCCGCTCTATTTTGCATCGGAATTTACGGTCTAATTACAAGCCGTAATGCTGTCAGAGTTTTGATGTCCATTGAATTGCTGCTCAATGCTGTCAATATTAACTTGATGGCATTTTCTAACTACCTAGACCCCACAGAAATTAAAGGTCAAGTTTTTACGGTATTCGTCATTACTGTCGCGGCGGCTGAAGCGGCGGTAGGATTGGCTATTGTATTGGCAATTTATCGTAATCGCGATACTGTCGATATGGAGCAGTTCAATCTCCTGAAATGGTAGTAGTCGTGTGGAGCTAAAGCAGGTAATAATTGCTTATAAGGCGCGAGATGCTCAAAGTAAACGTTGGGCTGAGATTTGCGCCAAACAACTTGAAAGTCGCCATTGCCAAGTCTTAATGGGACCAAGTGGACCAAAAGATAACCCTTATCCGGTGTTTTTGGCTTCTGCTTCTGACACCATAGATTTGGCATTGGTGCTTGGTGGTGATGGTACTGTATTAACTGGTGCTAGGCATTTATCTCCGGCTGGCATTCCCATATTAGGTGTAAATGTGGGGGGACATCTGGGTTTTTTAACTGAATCGGTGGAGGAGTTTCAAGACACCGAGAAAGTTTGGGACAGGTTACTAGAAGATCGCTATGCAATTCAGCGAAGAATGATGTTGCAATCGGCGGTTTTTGAGGGACATGGTTCTAACCTCGAACCAATAACAGAAAGGTATTTAGCGTTGAATGAAATGTGTGTCAAACCCGCTTCGGCTGACCGCATGATTACGTCTATTTTGGAAATCGAAATTGATGGCGAAGTTATTGACCAATATGTGGGGGATGGTTTAATCGTTTCTACACCTACGGGTTCGACTGGTTATACTGTTTCGGCGAATGGTCCAATCATGCACGATGGTATGGAAGCGCTGACGGTGACTCCTATTTGTCCGATGAGTCTTTCGAGTCGTCCGATTGTTTTACCTCCTGGTTCGGTGGTGAGTATTTGGCCCCTGGGGGATTACGATTTGAGTACGAAGTTGTGGATGGATGGAGTGCTGGCAACTTCGATTTGGCCTGGACACCGCGTTGATATTAGGATGGCTGAGTGTCGGGCAAAGTTTATTGTGTTACGCGAAAACAATTCCTATTATCAAACTTTGCGTGAGAAGTTGTTATGGGCTGGTACTAGGGTTCGTTACAGTAGTACGAATCATACAAATTAATTAAGGGTAAGGGTGAGGTATATAAAAGAGATAAAAACCGCGAATGGGCGCAAATAGACGCAGATAAGTTGCTTTAATAACTCTGAGTTTTCTCGTTCGTTTGGGGAAAAACCAGGTTTTTTATTTGATTGTGCTTGATTTGGGATTTTGCACAGGGAAAAACCTGTTTTTTTTAAATTTTTTTCCTTTTACCCTTTTCCTTTTACTCTTTCCCCTTTTTACTATGCGGCATCTACGAATTGCCCCTAATTGGCTGCGGTATTTTATTATTATGGTTTTGGTGCTGGGTGTATTTTTTCGCTTTGTAAACCTAGACAAGAAGGTTTTCTGGCACGATGAAACTTACACGATGTTACGGCTATCTGGGTACACAACAGATGAGGTAAAGCGTCAAGTTTTTAACAGCCGTATTATTTCAGCAGAGAGTCTTTTCAGGTATCAAACTATTAATTCCGAACGAAATTTGAGCGATACAATTAGGTCTTTAGCAATAGACGACCCGCAACATCCACCGCTTTATTATATTATTGCTCGTGTTTGGGTACAGGTATTTGGACAAACATTTGCGAATTCGGTAATCGCTGTGAGAAGTCTGTCTGCGGTCATTAGTTTGTTGGTAATTCCGGCGATGTATTGGCTATGTTGGGAGCTATTTAAGGTTCCATTGGGTGTATGCTGGATTGCGATCGCGTTAGTTTTGTCTTCTCCGCTTCAGTTTGCCTATGCCCAAGAAGCTCGCGAATATATACTTTGGGCTGTGACTATCTTGGTATCAAGTGCTGCTTTGTTAAGGGCAATTCGACTCGACTCAAAGCCTAAATATGTCGAGTCTCCGGTTTTTAATTGGGGTATTTACTCGCTAAGTTTGGCACTAAGTCTCTACACATTCTTACTGAGTGGATTTGTATTTATAGCCCATGCGATGTATGTAATTATTACTAATAAATTTCGCTGGAATCAGACTGTAAAAAATTTGGTTGTGGCATCGCTAGTAAGTTTTTTGTTTTTTAGTCCGTGGTTATTGATATTAATGGGTAATTTTTACCAATTTGAGCAAACAACTGCTTGGACTGGTACACAAATGCCGTTAATTAATTTAATTCAGTCTTGGATTTTGCAGATAACGAGAATTTTTTTTGACTTTAATGGCAATTTAGATAATATTTTTAGCTATTTTATTGCGATATTTTTTTTGATTTTAGTAGGTTATGCAATTTATTTTTTATATTTAACAACTGGCATAAAAACTTGGTTGTTTATCATTAGTTTGATTTGTATTCCTGCACTACCATTAGTTTTACCAGATTTGCTTTTCGGGGGAATGCGATCGATTTCTGAAAGATATTTAATTCCTTCATATTTGGGGATACAAATAGCAGTTGCATATTTGTTTGCTTATCAAGTTAATAGCGGAAAATTTACACGTCGGCAAATCTGGCAAGTTATGGGAGTGTTGGTGATTTCGCTGGGTTTAATTTCGATTTTCGTTAGTTCTGTTTCGGAAACATGGTGGAATAAGGTTGTTAGTGATGGGAATCCTGAAGTGGCAAGAATTATTAATCAGTCTCAGAATTCGTTATTGATTAGTAATGATGTGGGAATTAATTATGGTAATGTTTTTTCTCTTAGCTATTTGCTGGAACCGGAAACTAAATTTTTGTTAGTTCAGCAAAGAAATTCTCTATCTAGGGGAGTTAATAAGATGAATGAGAGTATTTTTATTCTCAATCCGTCTAACAGTTTCCGTCGAGAAATAGAAGGTCAATATCGTTTGCGTGCATATCCTGTGTATGTCGATCGCTATTATTCACTTTTAAAGTTAGGCAAATAGACTTTTTTAAGTTTATCAAGAATTAATCCGTGATATGGAGGATTTTAAAATTAAAAAAAGTTGCTAATTTTTTGCGATCGCGATTCCTTAGGGGAGTATTGCATTTGGACTAATGCGTATATTTTTATCGAAGAAAATCCTTGGTTTGAGGAGAATTTTAAATAACAATAATATCGATTGTAACTCTCCCGGAGTTTGATTTCGCTTCCATTGTCCAGGACGGCAAAATAACATTTTTACTAAGCTGCGATGCTGTTTTAAATCTATGGATTGAAAGTTGATGCAGACGGTTGGGTATTCTTGATTAAATTTGATCTGAGTAATTTCTGCATTTATGTGTAAATTTTCCTCCAGAACTTCTAAGGAAACAAGCATATTTTCGGTTAAATATATCTTTGGAATTTGAGTTAATTCAATTTCTGCTCCTGCTTCAGAAATACTGCTAGTGACTCCCCAAATGATGTTATTATAAATTTCCTCATTTCCAGGAATATCTCTAACATTAATATTATTCATAGCGTTGCTAAATTTAAGCTTGGCAACTTTTCGTAAGTCAAACCATTCGTATCTATCAAGTTTAGGAGCATCAATAAGAACTAATAGCCCAATACCAATTGTAATTAAGTTATAAGTACTCCACAACCAACCCAAACCAATACCTTTTATTTGTAGGTTAATATCTTGGGGAACTGTTGTTAATATCATCGACATACCCAAATTTCGCCACAAACTTAAAGCTGTAGCGATAAAAAGAATAATTAAGGGTAAGCCTAAATTCCAATTAAAAGTATAGCGGTTACTAACCATTCCCTTTGGTGTAACTTGAAAACCTTTTGAAAAAGGATGTAGCATGACTTGAATTACAGTTAATGCTAGGGGAAAACACAAAATTAAAGAGTAAATATCAGATAAAATTGCAGAGCGAGATTGATTATTTAACCAAGAAAAAACTATTAAATTAACTAAATAGTATGGTAGAAAATAATATATTAATTCCGCAGGTGTTGAACGGATGGGAATTACTCCTAAAAACGAATAAGCTAAGGGCATTATTAGAAAATAAACCCGTGAAATACTAGTAAACCAATGCAACAATCCTTCCAGATGAGCTAATCTTTGAATTAAGTTAAGTCCAGGTATTGTCAAGGGATTAGATTTAATAAAAAAGCCTTGTAGGGTTCCCCTTGCCCAGCGTAGTCTCTGGGTTGCATGTGCAGAAATATTCTCTGCTGCTAAACCAGCACTAAGCTTTTCATCTAAATAAATTAAGCGGTAGCCATTTGCTGATAATTTAATTCCTGTAAAGTAATCTTCGCTCAAAGATTCAGTGACAAATCCCCCAGTTTCTTGTAATGCACTGCGACGAATAATAAATGAAGTTCCGGCACAAACTACACTATCAACACCGTCACGAACTGGTTGTACCTGTCGATAAAAGACTTCTTCTTCAGGAATAAGAATATTTTCTAAACCGAGATTTCTGGCAATTGGATCGGCATTATAAAAGCTTTGAGGAGTTTGAACTAGAGCGACATTTGCATCTTGGAAAAAACCAACTGTACGGGTAAGAAAGTTTATTGTGGGAATAAAATCAGCGTCAAAAACAACTATTAGTTCACCATTGGTTTTAGTTATTGCATGATTCAAATTTCCTGCTTTGGCATGACTATTTTCCTCTCTAGCCAAATATTTACAACCTAATTCTAATGCTAGTTTCTCCATTTCTAAACGGCGAGTATCATCTAATAAATAAATTTGCTTATTCCCATAATCTAATGCTTGGCAACCAATAATTGTACGTCGCAAAATAAAAACTGGCTCGTCATATGTTGGAATAAAAATGTCAACTGTGGGATTAAATTTATTTTCCAGCACTGCGAGAGAATTGATATCCGCTTCTCTTTTACGGTCTTTAACATTTAACATTAAAAATAGCTGAATAATGCTACCAATTAGCATTATCATTTCTAGGACAAATAAACCAATACTAAATATACCATTTAAGGGATTAATTAGGTTTAGGGTTGAGAGACTTCGCCAAACAACATAGCGCAATGTTAAGATAATCAAAATGCTAACAACAATGCGACGTGACCAAGTACGAGGTTGGGGAGAAATTTGCATTACTCCTAATACCATCAATAATAAAAATATTGTCGGAGCAAGTAAATATTTTTCTTTAACCATTGGTACTTCTAACCACATAGGTGGGTTTTGTTGGAGAATATTGGCATGTTCAAAAATTTGACTAATGCGGTGTTCCCCTGCAAACCAAGCCGCAGCTATTATCGCCGATAATATGACGATTCCTAGTAAAATTAGAGTTGGCGATCGCATTTGTAATGTTTGCTTGTGCCTCAGTCTTGCTAAGACTTGAGATAATACCTTAAATAAGGTTTTAGGGATTTTTGACTTGAAATGTGATGTAGACATTTTTTTTGACAAATTAATTGTACGAAGAGAATAATTGGCTCGATTATTTGATACCCATACTTTTGCTGATAATTTTGTGTGCAGCAATATTACTTAGCGTAGTTAGTGCAGTTTTTGCATGTATTAGTTAATAATAGTTAATTTTTGTCAAAAATTATTAAGTACTTGTACTGAAAAGTATTATTTGCCTGTCCTAACCCTCAAACACTGGATATTTATACAGAAATAGGAATGCAGAAATGGGAATACTCAAACAATAATTGATGCAATCAAGGTTTTAATTAAAACAAACTGAAAATCAGCCTTAAAAATTTAAGCAAATTATCAGCTTTTACTCATTTTTTTAGGCTTTAAAGAGATTAAATTGTATTTAATCAATATATTCATGTTCCCATAATTATTAAAAAAGTATGAAATTTAGATTTGTTCCAATGATTGCGATCGCACTATTATTCATGGTCAGTTGCTCTAGAGAAATAAGTTCGACAAGTTCGACTTCAACATCAAGCGAAGCATCAAGTGAAACATCATCAAAAGCAAGCTCGACAACGAAAAGTAAAGCATCGACAAAAGTCGCGAGCTTCGTAGCTGCGGAACACTCAACGGAAGGGTATGCAAGGATTGTAAGTGAAAATGGTAGACGTTTTATTGAGTTTGATAAAAGCTTTAAAACAGATAATGGTCCCGATTTATTTGTAATTCTATATCGTAATTCATCAGTTCCCAAGACTGGTGTTAAAGAACAAGATTATGTCCAGCTTGCACCTTTAGAAAAAACAATGGTAGTCAACGCTACGCTATTCCTGAAGATGTGACATTAGCGAATTTTAAATCGGTAGCTATTTGGTGTCGTCAATTTAATTCAACTTTTGGTTATGCCACATTAAGTAGTTAGTCAAAAGGTTTTAGTGGAAGGTAAAGAAAATTTGATGATTCAAGAAAAATTGCAATCAGCATCGCATAATTTTTGATTACAAATTCGATGAGAGATTATTTATAAAGTAAGTAAAGTAAATCTGAAAACCAAATAAAACCGGATTATTGGACTTTGTTGCTTGGCATAATCCTACTTATTTGGTGAAAAACTGGATTTCTCCCTGAGCGATTGGCTTAATATTCACTTTATAAACTATCTTTTACCAAGTCGATTTCAAATCAATCAAATTACTACCAACTCCACGCACCACATTCAAAAATTTATCTACAATTGGTGATGCATAATTACTACGCCAAATCACATTCATTTTAACTTCTACTGCTGGCTCTTTCAGCCGTTTAATTGGTTTATAAATTACACCTGTACGTTGAAGGTTTTGTAACGATGACGGGACAATCGCTATACCCATTTGTGCCGCGACTAAACTTACTATTGTTTGCATTTGAATTGCTTCTTGAATAACTTTTGGACTAAAACCAGCTTGCTGACAAAGAGAAATAATTGTATCGTAATGTCCGGGAGAAAAACTACGAGGAAATAAAATAAATTGCTCATTAATTAATAACTTGACTGGAATTTCAGCTTTACTTGCAAGTCTATGTCCTTCGGGTAAAGCTATTACTAAAGCTTCGCAAAATATTGTTTCGGTTTCAAATATTTCTTTCTCAATTAAATGATGTGAAAAACCAGGACGAAGAAAACCGACATCAATTTTTCCATCCCGTAAATATTGCCATTGTTCATCAGTTGTAAGTTCGTGTAATTCTAATTTAACATCCGGAAATTCTGCACGAAATCGCCGTAATATCTCTGGTAAAATACTGTAAGCAGCCGAACTAACAAATCCTAATACTAATTGTCCTACTTCTCCACGACTAGTTTGTTGTCCAATTTGTATAGCTTGTTCTAGCTGTTTGAATATTTTTTTGACTTCGACAAGAAAAATCTGTCCAGCTTCGGTTAATTTCACTGTACGTTTGGTGCGTTGAAACAGTTGAAAACCAAGTTCTGTTTCTAGTTGACGTATTTGCTGACTTAAAGGGGGTTGAGCTATATGTAACTTTGCCGCAGCATGTCCAAAATGCAATTCTTCAGCAAGGGTAACAAAGTAGCGTAGATGTCGCAGTTCCATAAAAGATTGGGAGTATTGAGTACAAGGTAATAATTAAATAATTAAATAATTAAATATACTTGATGCATTAAGCTAAACCGCTTTCGCAACACGCTATAGAAATAATGTTGGGTAAACAACCATTGATTCCCCTGATTTATATTGCATCCAAACGATAAGTACCATCACTTCCAGCTACTGATTCCTGATTCCTGATTCTGACGATTCCTGACTCCTGATTCTGACGATTCCTGACTCCTGACCATTCATAAGACTAATATTTTATATGTATTAATAGGTATTAAAAAATATATTGGACAGATATCTGGAAATTGTTTACTCTCGTTAATAGAAGCGCTTGGTATTTTGTAAGCGTTAATACGTTCAAAAATTATCCAAAATTATCTATCCGCACTGAAGTGTGGACTGGAAAATAACTCTATGTCTACTAATAATTGGGATACTGCTCTTTACGAGGATAAACATGCTTTTGTGTGGAAATATGGAGAAGATTTGCTAAATTTGCTTGCTCCACAACCAAGAGAAAAAATTCTCGATTTGGGTTGTGGTACAGGACAACTGACTGCCAAAATCGCAGAATCAGGTGCGATCGCATTGGGAATTGATGCTGATGCAGCTATGATTGCACGAGCAAATGCTAATTATCTTAATTTAGATTTAGACCCAAATATAAATAGAGATTTAAATTTTGCTGTTGCTGATGCAACTTCTTTTAAATTTGATACAGCTTTTGATGCGGTTTTTTCTAATGCTGTGCTGCATTGGATACCTGATGCTGATGCAGTAATTCGTTGCATTTATCACGCACTTAAGCCAGGAGGTCGTTTGGTGGCTGAGTTTGGTGGCAAAGGTAATGTTAAATCGATTACTAGTGCATTAGATGAGGCTTTGCAAGAGATTGGTTTTGATTCAACAGCAGTAGCTCTATATGCTTATCCTTGGTACTTTCCTAGTATTGGGGATTATACAACTCGTCTAGAACGGCAAGGATTTGATGTTGTCTATGCTGTATTATTCAATCGTTCGACTGTTTTATCCGATGGTGATGCAGGTTTGCGAAATTGGTTATTGATGTTTGCTAGTCGGTTTTTATCTGAACTTTCCCACGAACAACAAAATTTAGTTATTCACAAGGTTGAGAAGCGTTTAAAATCCTCGCTGTTCCAAGATGGAGTTTGGAGTGCAGATTATCGACGGATTCGTATTGTTGGAATTAGATAAACACAACATTTCTTGTTTGGATGTAATACAAATCGGGGTAAATAATCGTTTACCCCTACAGACTTCGTAATACATAATTTTTGATTCATATAGTCCTTATTCAATTAGGTTTTTGGCTCCAAAATCTCAAATGGTATAACTTAATGCCAAAGAATTTATTCGCTGTATACAAAGATAAAGTCTTCTAAATATTACTTAATAAGGTTTAATTTTTGACTAATAAATATACGTTTATTTAATCATGCTTGATTTTAATTCACAATTGATTCCACACTCAATACTGTTGAATCTATCCTTGTTTGTTGTCGCTATTTTTGCTGGTGCAATCAATGCTGTTGCTGGTGGTGGAGGATTAATTGCTTTTCCTGCGCTGATGATTGCGGGAATTCCGGCAATTTCTGCCAACGCAACGAATACTGCTGCAATGTGGGTAGGAACTGCTGCAAGTACTTTTGCTTACCGTCGAGAAATGTCTTTGGGAAAGTGTGAATTTTTGTGTCTAACTGGTGCAAGTGTTTGCGGAGGTATTTTTGGTTCTTATCTGCTTTTACACACTTCTCCGTCTAACTTTGCAAATTTAATTCCCTATTTGATGCTGACTGCGACAGTATTATTTACTTTTGGGAAAAAATTTAATGTTTGGTTGCAAAGTCGATTTCAGATTCCCCTATGGTTAGCTATTTTGATTCAATTTGCGATCGCAATCTATGGTGGTTATTTTGGTGGTGGTGCTGGTATCCTCATGCTTGCCATTCTGGAAATAATCGGTGTAAAAACGGTTCACAGCATGAATGCTATCAAAAGCTGGTTAGCAACTAGTTTGAATGCTTTTGCGTTACTTCATTTCATTTTTGCAGGTATTATTGCCTGGTTTCCGGCGATTTTAATGGCAATTGGTGCTTTAATTGGTGGTTATGGAAGTGCTTTCTTTGCACGTCAAGTTAATGCTGAATGGGTACGTCGTTTTATTATTGGTATTGGAGTGGTGATGACTTGTTATTTCTTTGTAAAATGATGAAGTAGTAATAAAATATTACAAATTAAAATTTATGAATCATCATTTTTTAAATCGGGAATTAGAATTAATAGTAGAATTAAAAAAAGTACTCGAAGATTCCTCTGTGGGTGAGGTGTTACCAGAGATTGCTAAACTTAACCTTCCTGGTTGGTGGTTGGCTGGAGGTGCTGTTCGTAACACTGTTTGGCGTTCGATTTTTGGTGATGATTGTAAACTAGTTATTAAAGATTTTGATATTGTTTTTTTTGATTTAAATGGTAGTCGAAGTCAAGAGTTAGCAGCTAAAACAATTATTACAAATAATTTTCCTAATTACGAATTTGATATTAAAAATCAAGCTAGTTTTGCTCGTTGGCGAAATGGGAAGAGAACTTATTCGAGTACGGAGGATGGTATCGAGAATTGGTTGCATACTGCGACTGCTGTGGGGGTAAATATGAATTTACAACGAGAATGGAATTTTTTTATTCCTTACGGTTTGGATGATTTATTTAACGGGATTATTTATCCTACTCCCGAACATCTAGACAATCCTGATGCTATAAATAAATCTGCGGAATTTTTACAAAAATGTCCCTGTTTGAAAGTAAGAAATTAGGATATTTTTAAAGTATATATTACAGCAGAAGTCAAAGTCCAGGGGTACAGCATTCAGAAGTAAAACAGCTTTATATATTAAATGGCTTTTGGATTGTTTGACTTTATTTCATATAATTGCAATCTGCCGTATATAAAAAGTACATTTGTTTGATGAAATTTTCGTTTTTTTTAAGAAATCACGATTCGGTTTGGTTTGGTTAGTTTACCCCATGATAATAAATCATAAAAACTGATATTGTTGTTAATATTCTAGTTAGTTTATTAACTACTAACCATAAGATAAATTGAATGAAAATATATAAATAATGTATATTGATTAACTAAAAAATCTCATATTCAGCATGTTATAATAACTTTCATCAAAAATAATAGTTTAGTAGTTTTTACCATTAGCATTATTTGATTTTTAATAGATTGGCATAGAGAAATCGCCATTGAATACATCTTAAGTCTATGTTTGATTAATTTTTTCAGTGTCAATTTAAATATATTTAGATAAATATGAATATTAAATAATTTTTAATATTTTTATTTTAGATGCTTTTTAAGTGTGTTCTGGAAGTACAAATATTGAATTGGATTGCTCACTCCAATGAATGAATTAATACTAATTGTAGATGATGACACTTTTGCAAGAATACAGTTACGGGAACTGCTTTTGCAAGTAGGATATCGCGTCATAGAAGCCAGCGATGGTGAAGAAGCATTAGCAATTTACCAAGAATTTAAGCCTGATATGGTTTTGCTAGACGCTTTGATGGAAGGAATGGATGGTTTTACTTGCTGCCAGATGTTGCGTACTCTTCAAGCAAGCCAAGCTACGCAAAATACTTCTAATAATTTAGTTAATAATAAAATTAATAATATTCCAATTTTAATGGTTACAGCCCTATCGGATCGCGAGTCAGTGGATAGAGCATTTGCCGTTGGTGCTACAGATTATATTTCTAAACCAATCCACTGGCAAGTATTGCGTCAGCGCGTATCTCGTTTGCTGGAAGGTAAGCGAACGATGGAAGAATTGCGCTATCAAACCGAACAGGCAAAGCGACGGGAAGCACAATTAATGATGGCTTTGAAGTCAGCGCAGATGGGTATTTGGGACTGGGATATTGCTGAAGACAAAGTAACATGGTCAGAGAATAAAGAATCACTATTTGGTTTACAAAAAGGTACTTTTGAAGGAACTTACGATGCTTTTGTGCGTTCCGTCCATCCACAAGATCGGGATTTAGTTCTCAGTACAATTCAACAGACAGTGGAACAGGCTACAGAATGCGATATTGAGTTTAGGGCATTATTACCTGATGGAACTATTCGCTGGATAGCTAGTAAAGGTTTAGTGTTTCGAGATGATTTGGGTGTAGCTGTGGGGATGACTGGGGTGGATATGGATATTACGAAACGTAAGGAAACTGAGTCTGCGCTGGAAGCGTATGCAAGTCGTCAAGCACTTGTGGCAGAATTGAGTCAATTAGCCTTAGCTGGGCTTGATTTAACAACATTAATGCAGCAAGCAGTAAATGCGATCGCAACAATTTTAGAAGTTGATTTTTGTAATGTCTTAGAATTCCTACCAAAAGAAAATAATTTATTACTGCGGGTTGGTGTGGGTTGGGAACCGAAATCGGTAGGAAAGCTCAAGATTGATTCCCAATTTGTTGATACCCTACTATCAAGCGAAAGCATTCTCATCTACGATTTTACGACTGAAACCCGTTTTACTCCCCCCAATTTACTTGCATCTCAAAATATCGTTAGCAGTGCAAGTGTTTTAATCCACGGAAAAGAGCGTCCATTCGGGGTTCTGGGGGCATATACAACTACATCCCGCGATTTTAGTCGCAACGAAATTTATTTTCTCCAAGCCATCGCCAATCTCCTCGCAGCAGCCATAGAACGCCGATCGACAGAGGAAAGATTGCGCGAAAGCGAAGAACGGTTTCAAGTTGTGGCACGGGCAACAAATGATGCAATTTGGGATTGGGATTTACAGACAAATAGTCGTTGGTGGAATGAAAGTATCCATACCTTGTTTGGTTATTTACGGACAGAAATTGACCCCTACATAACTTGGTGGCGCGATCGCATTCATCCCAACGACAAATCGCGTATCATATCAGATATTCAAAGTGCGATCGATAATGGACAACAAGCTTGGTCAAACGAATATCGCTTTCGTCGTGCCGATGGTTCCTATGCTTACATATTCGATCGCGCTTATGTTGTTCGCAACAGTATCGGTCAACCAGTGCGCGTCATTGGAGCAATGATGGACATCTCCGAACGCAAGCGCGTTCAAGAACAACTACAACGGCAAAACTTGCGATCGCAATTATTCGCAGATTTTACCCTGAAGATTCGACAATCATTACAAATTGAAGAAATTCTCCGTACCAGCGTCACCGAAGTCCAAAAATTACTCAACTCTGACCGCGTACTCATGTTACGGCTACGCTCCAGTGGTGCAATCACAGCAGTTCAAGAAGCAGTAAAAGAGGGTTTTCCCATAGTTTTAGGGCAAGACATCATCGATACCTGCTTTAATGAAGATTGTATCAATAAATATTGCCAAGGAAATATCAGCGCGATCGCAAATATTGAAACAGCAGATATTAAACCCTGCCATCGACAATTTCTCCAACAATTTGCGGTCAAAGCAAACCTGGTTGTGCCAATTTTGCTGCAAAATCAACTTTGGGGACTCTTAATTGCCCATCAATGCGCTAACCCCCGCGAATGGACAAGTTGGGAAATCGAACTACTGCGACAACTAGCAGACCAAATCGGGATTGCCCTTGCCCAAGCCAAATTACTCGAACAAGAAACCCTACAACGGCAAGAACTTGCCCGTTCCAACGAAGAACTACAACAATTTGCCTTCATTGCTTCCCACGACTTACAGGAGCCATTACGAAAAATTAAAGCCTTTGGTGACAGACTCAAAACCACCTGCGAACATATCCTTCCCCCACAAGCAAATGACTATCTCGAAAGGATGCTCAATGCTACCCAACGAATGCAAGCTCTGATCGAAGACTTATTAATCCTATCGCGGGTGACAACAAGGGCACAACCATTTATACCCGTAGACCTATTGCAAATTACCCAAGAAGTTTTATCGGATTTAGAAGTTCTCATTCAGCAAAGCGGTGGAAAAATCGAACTTGGCAACTTACCAATAATAAATGCTGACCCATTACAAATTAGGCAATTATTACAAAATTTAATCGGTAATGCCCTGAAATTTCATCTTCCCGACAAAATACCCGTCGTCAGTATTTATAGCGAAATTATTACAGACGAAATGGTAAAGAAATATGTCATCTTTCAGTGGAAGATAACGGCATTGGATTCGACCGAAAATATCGCGATCGCATTTTCCAAGTCTTCCAACGCTTACATGGACGCAGCGAATATGAGGGTACAGGCATCGGTTTAGCCATTTGCCGCAAAATAGTTGAGCGACATCAGGGAAGCATTACAGCCCAAAGTGAACCCAGACAGGGTGCAAAATTTATTGTGGCTTTGCCAATGAATAGCTAAGTAAGCTAACCCCAGCCCTAAAGGGCGGGGCTTTGTAGTAGCCCTGAGCTATCTGTGCTGAGATTGCAACACAAATAACCCGAACCTCTAGGCAGGCTTACAGACTGCCCCAATAAAGAAATCATTTTTGCACCATTTAAATCAGCGTCACCATGCCAGCTACAGTTACCACACTTGAAGCGCTTATCAGACCTCAACCCAATATGCAAACACTGGTGGCAGGTTTGGCTTGTGTAGGCAGGTGGCACTGCAATCACCTCGACTCCTTCCTTAATACCTTTGTATTCAAGGAAGTATCGCAATTGATAAAACGACCAAGAATTAGAACGTCTGCGCTCAACCTTATTTCTAGGCTGCTGATTGGTGCGTTCTCTAATCCCAGTCAAATTCTCAATAGCAACAATTGCGCTATTAGTCTTTGCTTGTTGAATGATGCGGTAACTGATTTGATGATTGAGCCATTGTTGAAATCTTCTCTCGCGCCCCGACAGCCGTTGCAAAATCTGCCTTGCCCTGCGGCGAGTAGACCTTGTGCCTTTCGATGCTTTTGCTTGGAGAGAAGTTCTAGTTTTGGTATATCTATCTCGAACTTCAGTTATTTGCTTCCCGTCCCATTTATCCCCATTACTGGTTACAGCAATATCCCTGCGCCCAAAGTCCACACCAATTACATTGGTTGG
>JAAUPE010000301.1 GCA_012034595.1 Calothrix sp. CSU_2_0
AAACAAAATATCCAATGGAGAACGACCCGCTATTATCAACTTGAGAGGTTCATCAATACCATCTGCTAATCCTCGTAATAGTGACCTAATGTTGCTTGTAAAAGCAGAATCATCCAATTTTTCGATTTCATCTAAGCATAGTACATAATGTTTATTTCTCAGGGCGCGAACAAGCTGATAACCTGGAGAGAAAGGAATTTCTAAAACATCACAAAGCGCTTCATAAAATTCTTCTTCATTGGTAACTAACTGTAAGTTGAAATAAACAAAATCTCTGGCTAGTACACCCATCGAGCGCAAACGTTCTTTACCTTGGTTGCATATCTGATGTAAGATTGATGTTTTACCAATAGCAGATTCACCAACTAAAGAAATATTACCCCCTTGAGCTAATATTTGAAAAATTTGCTGTAGTAATTCTTCTCTATCAAAAAAATCTCTCGAATTATTACCAGTAGCTTTACGACTAAAAGGACTAATAAATTCTGAAATAGATGCTGATGTCGAAAGTTCTAGTTGTTGTAAATTATCCGAGATTAAATTATCTGGTACTAAATCATCAGGTATACGTAGCTCTATATCTGGTAAAATCTGGTAACTTCGCTTGATATCCTCATGTTTTATCTCTGAAGCATTTGCGACAACTTTACTCACTACCCCAGCATAATCCAGCAAATTTTGATAATTTATTAACTCCGGTGCTAATTCTTTGGTTATGTTTGCCAACCTTGCTAAATCTGCTAGGTTTACCAATCCTTTACCTATCGCAGATGTCCCATAACTTTCAAAACCCTCAGCAATTTCTCTAACTACTTGCTCTCGCGTTTCTTCCAAATAAACCATTGCTGCCCACTGCTGTGCTTGCAATTCCTTAGCACTAATGTAAGAATTATTCTGAAAAAGATAGCGAATATAACCTATCAAACTTTTCGCTACCTCTTGCATCCTTTCAATGCCTAATTCCCGCTTCATTTCCTCCAATAAATAGGCACGGATAGCAGTATCAATTGTATACAGTTCATATCCTACCTGACGACATAAATCTGATAATAATAAATCAACTTCTGCTACCCAAGGAACATTTTCATCTCGCAGGAATTCTACGCGCAAGTAATTTACTAATTCCGGAGTTAACAATAAAGGTAAAGCTGCATAATAAGCCAAAAAACGATAGCATGGTTGAAAGCGATCAATAAATCGCTCTACCATTTGTTCTGCTCGCTGTCGTTCTTGTGATGCAGTAAAATCCACTGCTGTTCCTTATTCCTTATTTTAATGATTTGGTTGCCAAACTTGACCTTGAACTGTATTAATTGCCTGACTAAATCCCTCTTGATTCATTTGGTACATGGGCACAATGTAACTTAATATTTGTGCCGAACTATTTGACCAACGCTCTTTTGGCATCGGGTTTAACCAAGCGATTAAACTAGTATGCTGTTTAATATCAAATATTACATCAGTTATTGCCCGTACTCGCTCCATGCGACGATAACCCCTTGCTGCTCCCCCATCGCTGACTATTAAAACTCTGGTTTCACTATCACAACTAGCTAGTAAATCTGCTAAAACAACAGGTTCCGTCAGATGGGAATCTTGATAGATGCTATTGGCAGGAATATTATGAAAATATCCCACATCAACCTTTTCAATACCACCTTCATCCTTAGCAGTTTCCACCAAATCACGAGTAAAACGATGAAAGGGAGCCATTGAACCTTCTTGGTCGATTAATAATAGTAAATGGGCGTGGTTTGATTCCCATCGCTGGTAAACTGGTTTGAGGAAAAATCCTTGTTTTGCAACTTGTTCTACGGTTGCACTAACATCTAAAATATCTTCCACACCATCCGCTACTGGAAAGCGTAAATAACGCCAACTATAAACCATATAGCGACGAGATAACTGCCAGTAATTTTGAAATTCGATATCCCCTGCTAATTCTGTGGGAGTAAAAGGAGCTTGTACGGGTTGAGGTGCAAATTCTTGTTTTCGTTGTTGTCGAACGTTTTCTCTTTTATTATCTAATTTATTTTCTTGTTCTAGTTGTATTTGTTTATCTTCTTCCGATAAAGACTCCTCTTCTGTTTCTATTTCTGTTTCTATGATTGATGAAGTCTCAGTTTCTTCTTTTGGTGTTGCAGTAGCAATAATCGACTCCCAAATCATTTCTAAGCGATTTTGTTCCGCTAAAGAAGAACACCATAACAACCGCACTAATTGCTTTAAATTATCTTTTTTTAGATTATTTTGTTTTAAGTCATAGACACTATTTCCCCATAAATCTGTATTTTCTACTGCATCTAAAGCAGCCAGATATTCGCTGACACCCAAGTTAAAACCTTCCCGACGCAATCGGTAAAAAATACGAGTTAAAAGTTTGCGAATATCGAAGTCACCCATGAATAATTTGCTGGTTGATAAAATTAATAATTGACACTAAATTAATTTGCGGATGCTGGCAGATAATTTTGAAAATCTTGTCGTAATTTAAACAGTAATTCTGGATAGGGTAGGGAGCTATCCTCACTGAGTTGATAATCTGGATAAGGAATTTCATCAAAGCTTTGTAAGCTTGCAGCCAATCTAAAAATTCACTCGTTCCAGGTAACTTAAACAATCCCTTATCCTCTCTAATTTTGAGAAAACGTTGAGCAGCAGATTGAATCAAATTAGGGGTTGGAGAATCACCCAGTTCCTCCAATTTCACTTTATAGCGAATTTCCGCAATTTTCTCTAATTCTTCAGGTTTACTGGGGAATTTAAGATAATAATATACACAACGTCGTAAAAATGGTGCTGGTAGATTACCTTTTTCCTTATTACTAGTAATAATTATAATTGGTTCGTGGATTGCTTTTATCGCCTTAGCTCCCACTTCCCCCGTTTCTCGAATTTCAAATTGCATGGGTTTATCTAAAACCGTTAACAAATCATTTGGAAAATCAACATCCGCTTTATCTATTTCATCAATTAAAACCACTGCGGGACAATCTTCAACTATAAATGCTTTTCCTAAAGCTCCAAATTCACGATAATTTTTGGGATTGCGAGGGTTTCGTTCCCCATCCTGTTGTGGGTCTAATTCTGCTTTTGAATATGACTTTTGAATTTCTACATCATGCAAACGCAAAATTGCATCATATTCATATAAACCCTCTTTTGCTTTAGTAGTTGAACGGATATCCCAACGATAAAAAGGAAGTCCAAGCTCGTAAGCAACCGCACTTGCCAATCGAGTTTTTCCACATCCAGCTTCCCCTTCAATTAACAAAGGTCTTCGTAGATAAATCGCCAAATTTACAGCTTTAATTAATTCCTCAGATGCGATATAAGGTTCTGGTTCCTT
>JAAUPE010000302.1 GCA_012034595.1 Calothrix sp. CSU_2_0
CACGCATTTGTCAAAATTGTGAAATTCCTTCTTTGTCTAAGATTATCAATGAAAAAGCGATGATTCTCCAACTGGGGTTGTCTTGGAACAGTGCGTCCTTACTTTCCCCGATTTATTGAGGAGATACCTACAGAACAATAAACAATAATTGTCGTATCAGGAGAAATAGATAGTCTCTTTACCAAATCATCCGTAAAATCAGACTGATTAAAATTTACTCTTTCTGCATTTTGGAGATGACTAACTGTATATTCTTGTTTAGTTCTTGCATCAAGTAAGTACAAAGGTTTTAGCTCTTTATTTCCTCTATCTATTTCTGTACTTACTAACAATTCAGCTAACTCTTAGTGGTAACTTGTTCAACTTGGGGAAATTGAAGTTTAATAAAAATATTAATTATTTTGAATAGAAAACTTCGCATTTTAATTAGAAATGTTTAAATATTTTCATGCTTATCTTTTACCCAAAGTGCTAAACCACCACCTCTACCTCTAGCAGCAATAAAATCTTCGGTGATTAAAAAGAATGCAAAAAAAGGTAATTTTGCAATTGATGCATCATAAAAATTACTTGTTTGAGTTTTGCTACCGGGAAGCTTTCCATTATACAGTTTCAGGTTAAAGAAGGTAATTTCCATCTGGTGAAAATCAAATCCTAATATATTTTTATTTTCTAAATATTGAGATAATCCCGATAATTTTATTGACAATAAACCTAATTGAATCTGATTGGTAATTTCTCCTTGATTCTCAGCAGCATCTGAAGCGTTAAAAGAAATATAAGCAGGAATAAATTTCGGTATATAAAAACCTTTTCCTAGAATGATTCCACCACTTTTTTGTGCTTTGCGAGTACCCGTCGCAAAACATAATTGCCATTTGCCAACAAGTGATGTCAATGGATATATCAATCGCTGTTTTTTGGCTATTTTTTCTGCTTGAATAAGTGCATCGACTACCCTATTTGCATTAGGTCTATTTTTTGAGTTTTCTTGATATGCTTTTGCTGCTTGTATCAGTTCAATTGCAAAATTACAATCAGATATTGAAGTCAAATTAGTATTCATAAAATTAGAGATTTTAAATTTATTTACAAACCAAAATTGATTAGGAAATGTCTTCTCTTTACAGTAAATTACGAGTAAGTGAGGTACATAAAAGAGATAAAAACCGCAGATAAATACAGATGGCACTGTACCTTATCCAGACGAAATATTCTTTAAATACAGAGGTTCATCCATGTTAGTGAGAATTTGCATAGAGTCGAGACACAAAAACATCTAGAAGTGAGACAGCATTTCTCTAATAAGGATAACAAATAAATTACAATTACTTACATGCTTATTTTGCATTCGCAATAAATCGAAAGTGTAAAACAGTGCAGTGATTGTTAATAGAACTAGGCTTAATTCAGGTAGAACGTCAAGATTATTTCCGTTAAAGGACAAATAACTAACATCTATAAAAAAAGCTAAAATTAGGATTATCTCTTCTTTCTTGAACAACTGCGATCGCACAAAAGGAACCATGCTTAAACCAATGCCCGCGAAAACAAGAATGGGAACTAACATTTGATGATTTTAACCTTTTTCATCAAAAAACCGATTCCTTTCCAGAACCGGGTTAATAAATAAAAAGCTAATACCAATTCAAATAATGATTGCAACATATCCAACAGTAGAGACGTAGCAGTGCTACATCTCTACAAATATCTATCTGTCCCGTTGTTTTTTCAAATTGGTATAATTTTCCAACTTAGAAATGAGAATTAAATAAAAAACAACATTAAAGTGCTGTTAGCGCTGCATAACGCATTATTTCAAATTTAATCGAAATTGCAGGTTATTAAATTCCCGTTCCTTACTCACCATAAGCATCCATCGGCAAACAAGAACAAACAAAATTCCTGTCCCCAAATGCCGCATCAATCCGACTTACACTAACCCAAAACTTATTATCCCTCGTCCAAAGTGCAGGATAAGCAGCTTCTTCCCTCGTATATGGATGCGTCCATTCCCCAGAAATCAAACTTTCGGCAGTATGAGGTGCATTCTTCAACAAATTATCCTGAATATCCATCTTCCCAGACTCGATCGCCGCAATTTCTCCACGGATGGCAATCAACGCATCGCAGAAACGGTCTAATTCCTCCTGAGATTCGCTTTCCGTGGGTTCCACCATAATCGTACCAGCCACAGGCCATGATACAGTTGGCGCATGGAAACCGTAGTCCATCAACCGCTTGGCTACATCGTCAATTTCGATATTGGCGGATTTTTTCAACCCCCGCAAATCTAAGATACATTCGTGAGCTACATAGCCATTACTACCCTTGTAGAGTACAGGATAATACCCTTCCAACCGTTTAGCGATGTAATTGGCATTAAGGATGGCGATTTTCGTCGCTGCCGTTAACCCCGATGCACCCATCATCACAATGTACATCCAGGAAATTACTAAGATACTGGCACTACCCCAAGGAGCCGCAGACACCGCCCCAATTGCCTTTTCACCCCCCATTTTAATTACTGGGTGTCCAGGTAGAAAAGAAACCAAGTGTGCAGCGACACCAATTGGACCCATCCCTGGACCACCACCACCGTGGGGTATACAGAAGGTTTTGTGTAAATTCAAATGGCAGACATCAGCACCAATATCACCGGGACGACATAAACCAACTTGGGCATTCATATTTGCCCCATCCATGTACACCTGTCCACCATAACTGTGAACGATCGCACAAATTTCTTCGATTCCTTCTTCAAAAACCCCGTGTGTCGAAGGATACGTTACCATCAGTGCTGCCAGCTGTTTGCCATGTTTCTGGGCTTTGGCTTTCAAGTCAGTGATATCGACATTACCATCGCGATCGCAAGCTACAGGAACCACCTTCATCCCACACATCACCGCACTAGCTGGGTTAGTTCCGTGGGCAGATTCGGGAATTAAGCAAATATTGCGATCGCTTTCTCCACGGGATTCGTGATACTGGCGAATGACTAAAAGTCCCGTATATTCACCTTGGGAACCGGCGTTTGGTTGCAGGGAAATTCCCGCAAATCCGGTGATTTCCCCCAACCATTCCTCCAATTGGTCGAATAGTATTTGATACCCCCTGGTTTGCGATTTGGGAGCAAAGGGGTGAATGTTGCCAAATTCAGCCCAAGTTACGGGAATCATCTCCGATGTCGCATTCAGTTTCATCGTACAGGAACCCAGGGGAATCATCGATGTAGTTAGGGATAAATCCTTGGTTTCCAGTTTGTGAATGTACCGTAGTAGTTCGCTTTCCGAATGATAGCGGTTAAATACGGGATGGGTGAGGTAGGGGGAGCGGGGAGGGAGG
>JAAUPE010000303.1 GCA_012034595.1 Calothrix sp. CSU_2_0
GTTCCAGATATAGTCAGTATTTAATAAATTTACCTTCAGAGAATTTGCGGGAAATACCGTAGCACCATCTGTACGATTTAAATGAGAGTAACTATTTTTATATTGTTAATTTCTTGAGTAGAACGTAATAATAAATTGCGTTTGACTTTCACACAACCCAATTGATTAAAAAAACATCGTTTTTCTGCTACAGTCAAATTTGTTGGAGTGGAGGTAATTTTAGCTTCTGCTTGCGCTGGAGATATTAGCAGCAGGCTAAAAGCAGAAATTAGCAGTCCCATGATCAATGGTTGATGGTATTTCATCAATATTCCCCTTGATAATCCCGGAATTAGGATACAGAATAAAGCGATCGCACAAAAATAACAAGCAAAATTATAGTACCGAGGAATTCAATCAAATCCAGGTGATGAATACTGCCTATTTGTTTACCCCAGAACAGGAAACAGAACGAGCCAGACAAATTGTAGAGCGATTTATCAACCGCTTTGATGAATCTTATCGCCTGTTAGCCTACCATGCCGCACTTCCCCTGCTTTTAACCCCCGAACTGGTAAATTACTTACGTGTAGAATTCCTTCGAGATGAAAATGTTTCTTGGGTAGCAGAAGTCGATTTATTATTATCCGATTTATGCCGTCAAGTCGGTTACGAACTTTACGCGATGGATACTGCTGTTCGTGCCTATTTGCTGGGACAAATGCAAGAGGAATTGGGTATCGAACAGATGCAACTCGTTGCTAAAGGTTTAATTAGCTATGTCAAATATTTAGCTCAAAACAATCCCTATATTAGCCCCAAGGAACTACAAACGCAGCAATGGGCAGCAATGGTATATTTGGATGAGCAACGAGAAAAAGCTATTAGTGAAATTACTCAAGCTTTTCAAGATACTGTAGCTGTAAACACTGCCATAGCAACGGGTTTAGTAAATCGAGCAGAAATGGCACGGTTAGCGAAAATTACCCAAGAACTTGCCCCCCAGTTAAGTGCTTATGAAAATTTAGTGGAATATGCTCGTTTGGTAAGTAGGGTATTAAACAACGCCGAGGATATCGATCGCACAGATTTACATCGCTCGTATTCCGTAGCAGGGGAAGAATTACCGTCATTAGAGATATTTTTGCCATCAGGTAGGACTGAGGAAGAGATAGGCGATATTTCTACTCAGTTTGAAGGTTTTCCACCACTGCAAAACTTTGATTTTGAAATTGCCAATATTGTCCTTGAAGATGGGAAAACTGAGGATAAAATAGATTTGGAAATGGGTTCGGTAAGTTTAAATGAATTATTTGCCGATGTCGGTAACTCAATGCGTTTGCAAGCAGAACATCGAAACCTGAGTTTCCAAATGCAAACACCCGACACCTCCGATGAGATTGTAGTCTATGGAGATTATTTGCGACTAAAGCAAGTAATGATTAACTTAGTCGGGAATGCCATCAAATTTACCCATGAAGGGGGGATAACTTTAAGTGCAGACGTAGTTCGTAAAAAGTTACGTTTCGATGACTGTGAATTTCCCGGTATCGTCAAAGTCCGAGTCGCTGATACAGGTATTGGTGTTTCCCTCGACCAACAAGATAAATTATTTCAATCATTTTCCCAAGTAGATGGTTCCCGCACCCGTCAATATGGAGGTACGGGATTAGGATTGGCAATATCCCAGAAACTCGTCGAAGCAATGGGAGGGGAAGTCCACTTTTATAGTCTTGGTGAAGGACTTGGTTCGACAGTTACATTTACAATACCTTTATATCAGCAGCCAGTATTAAGTTCTACTGAAATATTACCAGATGGAACAGCACAATTTTACACTGAGAATTTGGGAAATCAAGTCCAACTGGAAATGATGCTAATTCCCGGTGGAACTTTCATGATGGGTGCACCAAAAAGCGAAGAAGGTAGTCGTGACTCGGAACGTCCGCAACACGAAGTCACAGTTCCCACGTTCTTCATGGGTAAATATCCAGTAACCCAAGCGCAGTGGAAATTTGTAGCTTCTCTTCCCAAAGTAAACCGCGAACTCAAATCTGACCCATCCCGTTTTAAAGGAGATAATCGCCCAGTTGAGTCTGTATCTTGGTTTGATGCGGTGGAATATTGCGATCGCCTCACTCAATACACAAAAAGACCCTATCGTCTCCCCTCAGAAGCGGAATGGGAATATGCTTGCCGTGCAGGAACAACGACACCGTTTCACTTTGGCGAAACAATTACATCGGAATTAGCTAACTATAACGCTGAATATACTTATGGTGTTGGAGCAAAGGGAACAGACAGAGGAGAAACAACAGAAGTAGGTGATTTTGGAGTAGCGAATACCTTTGGATTATTTGAGATGCATGGGAATGTATGGGAATGGTGTGCAGACCAATGGCATGAAAATTATGAAGGGGCACCAACAGATGGCAGTGCGTGGATAGAAAATCATAGCAATAATAATCATTCTCGGCTGCTGCGCGGTGGTTCGTGGTACAACAATCCTGACTATTGCCGTTCTGCGAATCGCGGCAACAACAACCCCGCCTACGCTTACGACGGTATCGGTTTTCGGCTTGTGTGTGGTGTATTTTCGTCGAGGACTCTTCCTATCCCTTGACACTTTTGCACTTTTGAGTCATTTTTCTATTCTTTACCCTTCTCTTGTTCCCAGTCTCCGGATGGGAAAACATTGCACGAGGCTCTGCCTCGTAATTAAAATGAAGGCAGAGCCTAGTAACGAGATAAAGATGCAATTGAAGGATGGCTAGAAGTTGCAAATTTACTTACTTGGCTTATGGTAAATCCTGTGGACTAGAAATTTTTTTCTGGCTGTTAACCGAAAGAATCAGGCTACATCGTTAAATGGAAGTTGGCGTATTTGATTATATACTTCTGCGTTTTCTTGGATCGCCTGACGAATATCGTACTGTGCTTGCAAATTCAGCCAAAATTGAGCGCTGTTACCAAAATATCGGGACAAACGCAAAGCTGTATCTGCTGTAATACTACGTTTAAAAGATAAAATCTCACTAATTCGCGTTTGGGCTACACCAATATCTTTACTCAGACGATAGGGGGTAATATTCAGGGGTTCTAAAAATTCTAATTGTAGGATTTCGCCAGGATGGATATTTTGCAGACGATTGTTGTTCATAATTATTGACCTGTATCAGTGGTAATCGACTATTTCAACATCAGCAGCATTATTTTCGTCTGTCCAAATAAAGCAAATTCGCCATTTATCGTTAATACGAATACTGTGCTGTCCAATGCGATCGCCAACTAGTTTTTCTAAACGATTACCAGGTGGAACGCGCAAATCATTGATTGATGTCGCAGCGTCAAGGATG